>CAZUHR010000341.1:0-3913 GCA_964620335.1 uncultured Desulfobacteraceae bacterium | reverse complement strand
CGGGCAGCACAAATTTTGAATCAGCAGTTCGGTCTTTGACACCTGAATGGTAGAACCTGATTTCCTTAATGTCTCATGATACATATATGTCTCAGTATCTAACCTGAGACATCCCAATCCTTTGAGACTGTGTCGTAATGTCATTGCGAGGAGCCCCAGGCGACAAAGCAATCTCGTAACACCTCCATGTGCCGATGGGTTTTGTGTCACATATCCTCAATATACGGCCTTTAACATGATGAATATATTTCCTGCGATATCAACAGGTTAATCCCTTGACCCTCGCCCTGAAACACTTGTGTCTCAAGTAAAACATCCTAATTGGTCATCCAACTGGTTCCAGTAAAGAAACCATTTAATTTAACTGCCCAATTTTAAAGGTATTTTGGGCTTTTCTTCCTGCTAAATTGGATTTTGGCACGGATCTTGATCTTTTATAAAAATGAAATATTTCAAATTTCCCCCGGAGGGATCAAAGGATGAGGCCATGTGATGAAAGCATCAGGGAGACGATAGAACTGGCAAAAGCAATGTTGGATATGGCAGATCGAGGTGATGCCGTGCGAGAAGACACTGGTTGCGGTGTACTCTATGGCGTATTGAGGGACTCAGCGTTAAAGATCAGACAACTTGCAGAAACTGAAAAAAGGGTTCATATCAAAAAAGGATGGTGGAAAAAAGAATGAAATGAAAGGAGGCCCGTGCAATGGCACTATTCAAATGTACTGAATGCGGGCACGAAAAAGAGGCACGCTGTAAGCCTCAAAAGTGCACCAAGTGTGAAGCAAAGAAAACTTTTGTCAAAAAGGATGCAAAATAGGGCTGTCAAGCAAAAGAAAACTGACAAGGAGAGTCGATAAAATGAGCAAAACGGATATAAACCTTCTGGAGGCCTTTTCAGGGGAGTCACAGGCCAACCGAAGATACCTGTCCTTTTCAAGGCAGGCAGACAAAGAAGGTTACGGCCTGGTCGCCAAACTTTTCAGGGCAGTCGCAGAGGCCGAAACGGTTCACGCTCTTGCACACTTAAAGACGCTGGGCCAGACCAAGAGCACGCGTGAAAATCTGGAAGAAGCCATCAACGGTGAAACACATGAATTCAAGGAAATGTATCCGGCCATGATAGATACGGCCAAACAAGAAGGTAACAAGGCGGCTGAGCACAGCTTTACTTACGCCAATGCGGTCGAAAAGGTGCATGCCGGACTCTATAAAAAGGCCTTGGAAAACCTGGATAATCCGGGCGATGTGGACTGCTATTATGTATGCTCGGTGTGCGGATACACCTGCGAAAACGAAGCCCCTGATACCTGTCCGGTTTGCGGTGCCAAACCAAAGGCTTTTAACAGGGTTGATTAAATTGGACTGTGACCCTGGAATAATTAAGGGTACCAAAATGAAATCCGTTTTTACGGATTTTGGAATCCTTTGATAAATATGAATTCACTTTAAGGAGGGGTAAATGGCGGCACCAGAAGAGATGTGGCAATGTCAGACCGTTAATTGCGGGTATATTTACAATCCCGACAAGGGAGACAGAAAGGGAAAGATTCCAAAAGGTACACTTTTTGAGGATCTCCCGGAGGATTGGAAATGCCCGATTTGTGGGGCCAGCAAGAAATCATTCAGGCCCCTTGCAGGACCTGGGTCGGTATCTGCTGAAGGAAGTTAAGATTATATAAATATTCTACCAAGGAGGCAATAAAATGGGCGATTTGACAGGTAGCCAAACAGAGAAAAACCTTTTAACTGCATTTGCGGGCGAATCACAGGCAAGAAACCGCTACACCTATTTTGCCAGCCAGGCCAAGAAGGATGGTTTAGTCCAAATTTCCTCCATCTTTGAGGAAACGGCCAACCAGGAAAAGGAACATGCAAAGAGGCTTTTCAAATTTCTGGAAGGTGGAGAAGTTGAGATTGCAGCGAGTTTTCCAGCGGGTGTTATTGGGACCACCCTGGAAAACCTCAAGGCCTCTGCGGCGGGAGAGAACTACGAGCATACCGAGATGTACCCGGATTTCGCAAAGACCGCCAAGGAAGAAGGATTTGACACCATTGCCGATGTTTTTAAGGCAATCGCAGTTGCCGAAAAGCAGCACGAAAAGCGATATCTGGACCTTGCGGCAAATATTGAAGCAGGCCGTGTCTTCAAGAGGGATAAAGAGGTGATATGGCGCTGTAGAAACTGTGGATATCTTCACACGGGGGAAGAGGCGCCAGGGGAATGTCCAGCCTGCGCGCACCCGCAGGATCACTTTGAGTTACTGGGTGAAAACTATTAATTTCCGACCAGAAATGGCCCTTTTCCGCTCTCTGTTTCGGAAATTGAAAATCTTTATGTCTATTTAAATATTTGTCTTCAAGTGTATATGTATAAAGGACTGAGCAATGGATAAAAGAATCAGGGACGCGTTTTATGAGGCATATGTTGGGGAAGCCAAGGCTGCACTTCGTCTTAAAATTTATGCCGACAAAGCGGAACAGGAAGGATATCTACCAATCGCCAAGCTTTTCAGGGTCATAGCGCGCTCGGAGGAAATACACGGTGAACGGTGTTTGCGTATGCTCAGGGAGATCAAAAGCACGGAGGAAAACCTAAAGGCCAGCTTTGAATCCGAGGTCCAGGTGGCTGGTGTAGCCTACGAGCAATTCATCAAACTTGCTACGGAAGAGGAAGACGAGACCGCGAACTCGATCTTCAGCCAATCCAGGGATGTGGAGGATGGACATTCCAAACTCTACAAGGAGGCAATGAGCCACCTCATGGAGGAACGGGAGGCTACCTACTATATCTGCGGCGTCTGCGGTTATGTATCAGACGGGTTACTCCCGGATGAATGTCCGGTTTGCGGAGCTAAAAAAGAGGAATTTTTCAAGTTCGAATAGGTGTGTCCTTGAAAAAACAATTATGATGCCCGGGTCAATAGATTCGACCCTAAATCAAATAAAAAGAGGAGGGATAAAAATGGCGGAAAAACTGGAAATCTATAAATGCGAAGTATGCGGCAACATCGTTGAAGTATTGCACGGCGGTAAAGGAGAACTGGTTTGCTGTGGCAAGCCCATGAAACTTTTCAAAGAAAATACAGTGGATGCTGCAAAGGAAAAACATGTACCAGTCGTTGAAAAAATCGCAGGCGGGTTTAAAGTGAAAGTTGGAGCTGTAGCCCACCCTATGGAAGAAAAACATTATATTGAATGGGTTGAGATTATTGCGGACGGTAAGGCCTACCGGCAGTTTCTCAATCCCGGAAAGGCCCCTGAAGCGATCTTCAATATCGATGCTGATCAGATAACGGCTCGCGAATACTGTAATGTTCACGGTTTATGGAAAGGATAATGGCTATGACGAACGGTAAAACTTCAAAAGCGCTCGTCGTTTATTCAACAAGAAGCGGACAAACCAAAGACATCGCAGAACTGATCGCGGAAGGGATCCGTTTTGAAGGTCTTGAGGCAGAAGTCAAAAACATCACCGGCATAAAAAAGGAATCCGACCTTGAGGGTTATGATGGATATGTTTTCGGATCTGCCACCTACCATGGTGAAATGATGCAAGGTATGAAAACCATGCTTTTTCTGGCTGAAAAGGCACCTCTTGAAGACAAGGTGGGAGGTTCTTTCGGGGCCTTTGGGTGGAGTGGTGAAGCGCCCGATCGCATTTTCGATACCATGGCAAATATTTTTAAAATGAACATGGTTAGTGGGCCGCTGAGGCTGAAATCCGCTTCACTTGGGGGCGGCATCCAGATGGCACAGGGTTATGGCCGTGAAGTTGGAAAAAAATTGAGTGAATCTTGATGGACTCGTAAAAAGTCCATCAACGGTCCGAGGGCGGTTAAGCCCCGGACCGGGGTGGGGGTGGAACCATTTGAATTCACTTCAAATGGCGGGGGAGGGGTAGCCCTCCTCC
>CAZUHR010000340.1:0-3914 GCA_964620335.1 uncultured Desulfobacteraceae bacterium | reverse complement strand
TTATGCAAATTTGTGTGTGAGAATGATCCTTTTTTTATTGGATAGGACGTAATCAGTCAATATTAAACCGTGGGTAACCATAGACTTAATAATTTGAATGTAAATCCACCGGTGACGGAATAGTTGAGCCAAAATAAACACAGATGTCATGCAAGGCGAAATTATTACAATAGGTAACGAACTTACTTCGGGCCGGACACTTAATCTGAACGCCTGGTATGCCGCCGGGAGACTCACTGCCTCAGGACTTAGCGTGAGCCGTATTACATCCGTGGGAGATGATTTCAATATGGTCTCCGATGCCCTTAAAAAGGCGATAAAGACATCTCGCTTTGTTATTGCAACGGGCGGACTCGGCTCGACCGAAGACGACATAACCAATGAAATTGTGGCAAAGGCCTTGAAAAGACCCCTATGTCTTGACCGACAGATGTTTGAACAGATCAAGAGCCATGCTGAGGCGAGGGACATGAAAATTACACCCTCTCTTGAGAAAATGGCGTGGATGCCGGAAGGTTCGAAAATGCTGAATCCTGAAGGCACTGTCTGTGGTTTTTCAATCGTGGAAAAAGGGGTTCGCCTCTACTTTCTTCCCGGAGTACCGGATCAAATGCGCTATCTCTTAGATAAATTTGTGTTGCCGGAAATCTTGACCATTTACAAAACACTTCCCGTAATGAGGCAGAGAATACTTAAGTTATATGGACTTAATGAGCCGAACATTGCCGAAATTCTTAAGAAACTCCAGGTAAAAACAGCTGGTATCATTCTGGGGTTTTATCCCCATTTCCCCGAAAATCACATCACCATCAGCCTTCGCGGTAAGGACGAGCCCACCGTTACAAAAGAACTGGACAAGGTTGAAAAGGAAATAAGACGCCTTGTGGGTTCCTATATCTTTTCTGATGCAAATCATGGTATGGAAGACGTGGTCGGCCATATGCTCGCGGAAAAAAAACTGACCATATCCGTTGCCGAATCGTGTACCGGTGGCATGATAGGTCATAGGCTCACGAATGTTCCAGGAATTTCAGCACATTTTCAGGGCGGGATTGTTGTTTACAGCAACCAATCTAAGGCAGAACTCCTGGGTGTCCGAAAAGAAACCCTTGAAAAATACGGGGCTGTAAGTGATGAGACCGTAAGAGAAATGGCCTTCGGGGTAAGGAAATATTTTAAAACAGATCTCGGTCTGGCGGTAACGGGTATTGCCGGTCCTAATGGTGGAACCAAAGAAAAACCAGTAGGGACAGTTCATATCGGTCTTGCAACTAAAAACAATACCTATTCGGGGAAATATCGTTTCTGGGGCAACAGGGAGCAGGTCAAGTCAAATACCTCAATGATGGCCCTAGACTGGGTTAGAAGGTGGCTTAATGGAGATGCGTTCCTTCCTGGCATTTGAAATGCCCGTTAAGATAAGGGAAATCGTTTCCCGCACCTCAAAAGAAATGAAAAAGCTTCCTCTGGATGTCCGATGGATCAGGTTAGACAATATCCATATTACGGTAGTTTTTATGGGAGATATTTCCGAAGATGATCTCATGCCAATAGGGGAGGTGGTATCAAAAATATGCAAGCAATACGGTCCCTTCAATGTCACTTTGACTGGAAGCGGGATTTTTGGTAGCCTGCGCAACCCAAGGGTCCTCTGGATCGGGTTAGACGGTGATCTTACAAAAATGTCATATTTCAGAAATTCCCTGCAAAAAAACCTTAAGCCCTTTGGAATAAAGGAGGAAAAGCGCAGGTTTAAACCGCACCTGACCCTTGGGAGGTTTCGAAAAGGCACCGGATCCATTGTGGATATGGATGAACTTTTGTCGGAATATCAGAATATAACCAGTCCTACATGCACCGTTGAAGAACTTATTCTATTTAGAAGCGAACTAAAGCCGGGCGGGGCAATTTATTCAAGATTAGAGGCTTGGCCCCTTACGGGAAGCCGCTAAGAAAGAGTGTCTAAGCTTACGTAAGAAATAAATTTTTGTCACCTTAAGTGGCTTTAAACTTCATCTCATTCATAAAAATGGGAGGTTAGACCTATGGACAGAGAAAGAGCAGTTGAACAGGCCATTTCTCAGATTGAGAAGCAATTTGGTCGAGGCTCAATTATTAGAATGGGGGAGGAAAAAATCATGGACATCCCGGCCATCTCCACAGGATCGCTTGCCCTGGACATGGCACTTGGAATAGGGGGTGTTCCACGAGGAAGGGTTCTGGAGATCTATGGGCCCGAGGCTTCAGGAAAAACCACTCTCGCTCTTCATATTGCGGCCGAGGCCCAAGCAAAGGGAGGTATGGTAGCCTTCGTAGACGCCGAACATGCACTTGACGTGGGATATGCCAAAAAGCTCGGAGTGGACGTGGACAGCCTGTTGGTCTCACAACCCGATACGGGCGAGCAGGGCCTTGATATCGCTGAAATACTCGTCAGAAGTGGGGCAATTGATTTATTGGTAATTGATTCCGTAGCCGCGCTTGTACCGAGGGCTGAGATTGAGGGTGAAATGGGAGACCACCATGTGGGCTTACAGGCCAGATTGATGTCCCAGGCACTGAGGAAGCTGACAGCCGCCATAAGCAGATCCATGACCTGCGTCATCTTCATAAACCAGATCAGGATGAAAATAGGTGTCATGTTCGGAAATCCCGAGACCACCACGGGCGGTAACGCCCTGAAATTTTACTCGACTGTGCGCCTGGATATCCGCCGGATCGGTGCTATCAAAGACGGTGACCAGATCATAGGGAACAGGACACGTGTTAAAGTGGTAAAAAACAAGATCGCACCGCCTTTCAAGGAAGCGGAATTTGACATAATCTATGGACATGGGATCTCCAAGGAAGGCGATATACTGGACTTGGGAGTTTCCTTGGGCATCATCGAAAAAAGCGGGGCATGGTATTCCTTTGGAGATGAAAGGATCGGTCAGGGAAGAGAAAACGTAAAAAACTTTTTGGCCGAAAACAAAGATATAATGAAAAAAATTACTAAGTCAGTCTTGGAAAAAACAGGCCTCAATCAAAAAAGGATGGAAGGCAAAAATAATCTGGAAGAAAAAAACAGCGAGTAGACATTGACAGCCCAAAACACACAGTATCTTTTCGCATAGGCAGATTGTCAAATTGAGCAACTTATAGTTTTATTTAACGTTTTGCCAAACATATGGACAAAAAAATGAATTCCCGCGAAATCAGGAATAAGTTTTTGACATATTTCAGCTCTCTTGGTCACGAAATTGTTGAAAGCTCTTCCCTAATTCCCAAGGATGATCCTACTCTTCTATTTACAAATGCAGGAATGGTCCAGTTCAAAAGCCTGTTTCTTGGACAAGAAAAAAGAGGCTACAAAAGGGCCGCCACCTCCCAGAAATGTGTCCGGGCAGGGGGAAAACATAATGATCTGGAAAACGTAGGATACACCTCAAGACACCATACCTTTTTTGAAATGCTCGGCAACTTTTCCTTTGGGGACTATTTCAAGGAAGAGGCCATCATGTGGGCGTGGGAACTGCTTACGGAAGGCTACAACCTCCCTGCGGACAGACTGCATGTTACCGTTTATAAGGACGATGACGAGGCCTACCGAATATGGGAAACAGAAATTGGGATCCCCACTGAGAGGATCGTGCGCCTTGGTGAAAAAGATAATTTCTGGGCCATGGGTGAAACAGGCCCTTGCGGTCCCTGCTCGGAAATCCATATTGATCAGGGGGCTTCAATGGGTTGCGGCAAACCTGACTGTGCGCCGGGATGCGACTGCGATCGATATCTGGAGATATGGAACCTGGTTTTTACCCAGTTTGATAGAGGACCGAACGGAAAGCTGACACCCCTACCCAAGCCGAACATTGATACGGGCATGGGATTGGAAAGGATCACGGCCGCAGTCCAGGGAGTTGCCTCCAATT
>CAZUHR010000339.1:0-3942 GCA_964620335.1 uncultured Desulfobacteraceae bacterium | reverse complement strand
CGCGCTCCCTTTGGTCGCTCGCAATGACCGGAAGAGATTGTGACACAGTCTCTTAAGGTGGGGTTATATTGGTTGGTTATGCCAGCCAAAAGGCTCGGCATGGTACTTTTCTCCAGTCCGCATCTACTGCTACGCTGCAAGCGGCCGTCCCTGCGGTCTGCTTCAACCGAAGGATGTGGATTCCATTGGCCCGTTGCAATGCAGACCACGACTCGGGCCGCGGCACAGGGAAGAGGGGTTTTATCCGAAAGATGCGTCCTTTCGAAGAGTCCCCTACCCTCGCCTCCCATAAGTATGCAGTAGTGGAACACCTCTATGGGGTGCCTCCGCCTTTTGGGTGGGGACTCTTTACTGTTACAGAAATATTTCGAATAACCAGCGAAAATAGGATCAGATGAGGCCTTTCCGTCCTATGGCACGCCGACCGGTCTAGCTGGTTTTCTCCTTGACACAAAAACGATCTCCCGCTTATATTAACACAGTTTGAGACTGAAAACGCATGGCGTATGTCATGCGGCAAGAGACTTGTCGAAAAGGACTTCGGCTGAACTCAGTCTTAAGCCTTCAGTGTTGAAGACACTAGAAGCCCCCGAGGCGAGTCGCTCATGGCCAAGGCCATTCCCCGCACGGCACCCCCAAAGCCGTTTTTTAGTGCCGGACTGTGGGAAGCTTTAATCCCGTTCAAGATGGTTTTTCTTTTTTTGTTTGCCTGTCTTTTTAGAATTTTAGTCAAATCGAATTTATTCCGGTAGATATATATAATTAGCATGATCTAAAGAGGACTGCTTCAAGACTAGTCTGGATAATAGAAAATTCCTTTTTTCAAACGTTAGGCCAAAGGTCTGAAAACGAGGCATAGACGTGTGCCTGGTTTATAAGGATCTTTTTAATTAAACCCAACAGACAAAGAACAAAGGAGGAACAGACATGAAGGCCAGATATCTAAAGGTTATGGTAGTCGTTTTTGCGGCAGTTTTGTTGATGCTGCCGGGGAGTAAGGCATTGGCTGAAAAACCCATCATTCTTGGTTGCCCTCTTTCTACAGCTTTTTTATATGGTTGGGATGCTGAAAGGGGTATCAAACTGGCTGTTGAGGAAATAAACGCAAATGGAGGCGTCACAGTGGGAGGAGAAAAACGTCCATTTGAGGTGGAGGTCATTGATACCCGAGACCTGGAGCCCGGTGTTCCTGTTAGCGAGGCCCTTCTGGCGGTAGAAAAGTTGATTTTGGATAAAAAGGCCGATTTTATCCTGGGCGGGCCGGTTCGCTCCGAGGCGGCATTGGCGGCCATGCCCCTTTTATCCAAGTACAAGAAGATCTCAATCCTTAGCACGGGTGTCCTGACACCCAAATACACCGCGATGGTGGCAAAAGAATATGACAAATACAAATATTGTTTCCGCATCCATGGCGAGGCTGGACAGCTCGTAGGTGAGATGTTCGCTAACTTCAATGAATTAAAAGAAAAATATGGATTTAACAACTTGTTCATCATTGCCCAGGATGTCTCACATGCTCGGGGTGCGGCAAATGTAATGAACAAGGTGGCCCTCAAAAAGGGTTGGAATGTGACCGGGTTGGAGATTTATCCTACAGGTGCCAGCGATTTTTCCATGGGATTGCTCAAAGCGAAAAAGACCAATTCCGAAATTATCAATATCTGGATGGATATGCCGGAAAGCGCGATTTTGCTGAAACAGTGGTATGACATGAAACTCCCGGCCCTCCCGTTCGGTTCCACCCTTGCGGCGGCCGAACAACCGGGTTTCTGGAAGGCGACGGATGGGAAAGGGGAATATACCCTCTGCAATGTCGTGAACGCCGGAAACGCCCCTTGCGATGCCACACCGTGGACCATGAAGTTTTACAATGCCTATGCGAAAAAATGGGGCGTTGAGCCTGAAGGACTGGGCAGTTCCAGCAGTTATATGGCGGTCTATGTATTAAGGGATGCCATTGAGCGTGCCGGCACATTGGATTCCGACAAGGTTGTTTCCGAACTGGAGAAAACGGATGTCGAGAGCGTTTACGGCAGGCTGAGATTTGATCCGAAAAGCCATCAGGTCATTCCAAGCCTGGATCCAAAAGAGGGCGCTGTGGGCACCATTCTCCAATGGCAGGCCGGCAAAAGGGTTGTGGTGTTTCCGAAAAGCATAGCTACCGGCACAATTAAGCTGCCACCCTGGATGGAGAAATAAATACAACATCCGGCACTCAGCACGGACTGAGTGCCGGACTATCAAAATTCTGAAATAAAATTATGGACATCTTGATATACGGTACCATCAACAGTATTGCACTGGCCCTAATGGCATTAGGCTTTGCCCTGGTGTACGGGATCAGCCGTGTACCGAATTTTGCTCACGGGGCCCTTTACGTGATAACCGGGTTCATTACATGGAGCTTATCGCGTACGCTGGGGTTCAACTACCTCCTCAGCATTGTTCTGGCCATAGTTGCCATTGGGGTGGTGGGTGCACTTATTTACCAGTTTATACTTATCCGTGTTAGAGGAATGGCCATTTCGGAGATCATCGCCTCCTATGCCATAGGCTTGGCCATCCTGGAAGGATTGCGGTGGGGGGGGTTTAAAGGAACCACTTACACCCTGCCCGTATTCATAGAGGGTAGTATAAACATCTGGGATGTCCCTGTTGACCTGCACAGGGTTTTAGTTGTTGGAATCGGAGCGGCCGTGGTTGCTTTGCTCTGGCTTTTCACCCATTATACGAGAGTGGGTCTGGCCCTGCGGGGAATGGCCCAGGATGAACGTGCGGCACTTATGTTGGGAATAGACTCCGATATCATGGCATTGGTAGCCATGGCCTCTGGTGCCATGCTTGCTGGTCTGGCCGGTGTTGTCTTGCTCCCCTTGGGAAACATAGTTGTGGAAAAGGGTTATGATGTCTTGATCCAGGCTATTGCCGTTTGTATTGTGGGGGGACTGGGAAGCTGGATGGGGGCCGTGCTGGCAGCTTTTTTAATCGGGTTCGCCCAGATCCTCACGACAGTCTATTTGGGACCTCATTTTCAGATGGTGGTGGCCCTGCTGGCCATCATTCTGACTCTTATCCTGAGGCCTTCCGGGCTTTTTGGTCAGCAAAAGGAGTTGGAAGAAAGGGTTTAGAGTGTGAATATTGAACAACGTCGCAAGGAAAGGCTGGACCGGGGCATTAAGGTTCGGACTGATGGACTTTATGCCCTGATGTCCTGGCGCGAATTGTCTTATCTTACCCTGCCCCGGCTGGTCCTGATTGTGGGGATGCTGGCACTTCCTCTCGTTATGCCCAGCATGTACTGGCAGCGGGTCATCTCCATCGTGTGTATCTATTCCCTGCTGGCCCTGAGTTTTGATCTCCTGGCCCATTTTGTCGGACTTGTTTCTCTGGGCGGTGCTTTTTTCATCGGGGTGGGCGGGTATCTTGCCGCCATCATGAACACGTCTTTCGGTCTCCCTCCCCTTTTGACAATTCCCATATCCACTGTGATAGGCGCGGGCATCTGCACCCTGTTTCTACTCCCTTGTCTTCCCTTACGAGGGGTATACTTTGCAATTGTGAGCCTTATGTATCCTCTGGCGCTGGCCCGGGTCATCGAGGCCCTGGATATCTTAGGGGGCACGGACGGGATCATGGGCATAGAAAGCTTTGCCAACCGCTGGGTCGAACAATATTTTGTCATCATAATGGTTCTCCTGTTTCTCTTCGGGGTGAGACGGCTGGTGAACCTGGATATCGGTCTTGTATTGCGTGCGGTTAAGGATAATGACCAGGCGGTTAGGGCTTCGGGTATGAGCATCACGTTTTACAAAGCCGTTGCCGTATTCATAGCTTCGGCCATGGGATGCATGGGCGGTGCCTGCCTTATACATATCTATATGTGGTCCGGTATCTCGCTGTTTGCCCTGGATTTTTCCATTCTTCCCATTGCGGCGACGGTCA
>CAZUHR010000338.1:0-3951 GCA_964620335.1 uncultured Desulfobacteraceae bacterium | reverse complement strand
GCGGTTTGGGCCCCTGATGTTCCAGGAAAAACAAAGAAGGGGGCAGCACAAAATAAACAGAAACCTGTGCCGCAAAATTTAAGGAATTCACGCTTTTTTAAACACTCCTCTCAGAAGGAATCGCTAACCCTGTTTTTTTCTGAGACGTGTGTCATGATTATTTGAAGGATATCCCTCATCTAAATCAGCAAATAATCAAATGAATCTTTTAAACTTTGGGTTTTAAGCCCGGCAATGAGTATGTAACCCGTTGGAGCCATTATCTAAATCCTTAAAATTTCTCCCTGAATATCCTTTTCTACGTTTAGAATACCGACTGTCTTCCGCCAAAGGGAAAAAATCCCGCCGGTGAAAGCACCGGGATTGAAAAACAGGATACCGTCTCTGCGATGGTTTACCGGCCAGTGGCTGTGACCGAAGACAAGACAGTCAATGTCGTCAAAAAGAGACGCGGCCCTTTTTTCTAGACCAAAGGGGAATCCCCATCCGTGGGTCAGGCCGATTCTGAATCCCTTAACCTTTATCAAATCTGTTGCAGGAAAATTATCTTTGATGTTTGGCTGGTCGCGATTTCCAGCCACAATATGACACTGTTTTCCTTTAAATGCTTCAAGAACCTCGGGTGCGTGTATGTCACCGGCATGGAAGACCATATCAACGTCCTTGAAGTATTTGTCGGCAACAATTTCGAGCAATGGGGTGGGGCTATCAAGATGTGTATCGGAAATGACACCGATTTTCATATTGAATTTCCGTTGATAGGCATCCGCTGTTTGCACGTAACAGGAGAATATTCTTAGGCTTCGGCATTATTGACAACAGTATAGATGACGATGAGAAATATACCATCGGCGGTATCATATCTTCAGCCCTGTGAGATACCCTTCCCGGATTGCATCCAGGGCTTTGCGCGGGTCTCCGGCATCTCCGATCGTATAAACTTCAGGCACAAGTTTTTCAAGTTCGTCAGAAAGCCTTCTCTCGGATCGGGAACCGGCCGCAATCACAATGGTATCTGCGGGCAGAAAACCGGAGCCGTCCTCCCTTTCAATTTCCAGACCGTCAGGCCTTACTCCTGTTGCCTTGGTTCCTGTCAGAATGATAACACCGAGACGCTTCAGTTCGGCCATCACTGTCCAGCGTGTAGTAAGCCCGATATCTACGCCTGCCTTTTTGATCATTTCAACGACTGTTACGGATTTATTACCCTTGTTCAACAATTCCGTCAGGGTCTCCAAGGATTCTGCGCGGTTGGCCATGAGAAAATGCAGGACCTCTGGGGAAAGAGTTCCCTGGTTGGCCAGATAGAGTGCAGTTTCCAGCCCGACGGCATTCCCACCCAGAATAACAACGTTTTCTCCCACGGCAACACCACCTGCAAGCACATCCCATGCCTGGACTACATTTTGGCCGTCGATGCCAGGGATGTCCGGAATGATTGGTTTGGCTCCGGTTGCTATAACCACCGCATCCGGTTCCATATCCTTTACTAACGCGGCATCGGCCTTTTTATTAAGAAGGATTTCAACATTAAGGGCCGCCAGGTTGCTTGCAAGATCAGCGGGTGCCGTGATCATCTCATGTCTTTGGGGGATGAGACGGTTCAAGAGCATTTGTCCGCCCAAGGTGTGCTCCTTTTCTATCAGTGTGACCTCATGTCCCCGCTCTGCTGCAGTACAGGCGGCCTTCATGCCGGCGGGGCCACCGCCTATGACCAGCACCTTTTTCGGTTCAGGGGCAGAGACGGACTTTAATTCACCTTCCATGCCCGCCCTGGGATTGACTGTACAGGTCACGGGCCTCATTTGGAAAACGCTGTCAAAACACCCCTGGTTACATGCAATACAGTGATAAATGAGGTCAGATTTTCCATGTCTGGCTTTATTGGGAAGATCCGGATCAGCAATAAGGGCCCTGGCCATAGTAACCAGATCCGCCTGGCCGTTTCTCAAAATTTCTTCTCCTATGTGAGGATCGTTAATCCGGTTGCTGGCAAGCACAGGGACAGAAACGGCCGATTTGATACCCTGT
Source organism: uncultured Desulfobacteraceae bacterium (assembly GCA_964620335.1). Lineage (GTDB taxonomy): Bacteria > Desulfobacterota > DSM-4660 > Desulfatiglandales > Desulfatiglandaceae > JAFDHL01. Next base: position 1,920 of record CAZUHR010000338.1, on the reverse strand, counting down.
GCCAGATAAACATAGGCCTGGCGGGGAACAGACATGGTTAACTGGGGAATGCGTGTCTCGTGCCAACCTCCGGTGATATTAAAAAGATCGACTCCTATCTTTTCAACTTCAGAGGCAAATATCTTTGATTCCTTATTAGTATTTCCGCCTTCCATAAAATCATTGCCCGCCAGCCTTACAATCACCGGATAATCAGGGCCTACTGTTTTCCTTACCTTTTCGACCACTTCCAGTCCGAACCGCATCCGGTTTTCCAGGGAACCGCCATACTTATCCTTACGCAGATTGGTCAGGGGAGAAAGAAACTGGGAGATGAGATATCCCGCGCTGGCCAAAATCTCAACCGCGTCAAAACCGGAGCATTTTGCGCGAACGGCTGCCTCTGCGAATTTGTCCTGTACCCCGGGAATCTCTTCCAGTTCAAGGGCGCGTGGAATTTCACCTGTCAGTTTTGAGCGAACGGCAGAGGCGGAAAACGGTTTGCGTCCACCGATCATAGCTGAATGGGTGTAACGGCCTGCCTGGTAGAGTTGGGCGGCAATTTTTGCCCCGGCATTCTTAACGGATTCCGTCAGCCTCTTTAGGCCCGGTATGTATTGGTCATCACGGATACATATCATGCTCAACATTCCGCCATATTCATCAATAGAACATCCGCCCACAATGATAAGACCCACACCGCCCTTGGCCCTAAGGGTATAAAAATCTATCAGGCGGTCAGTAACCTCTCCTTCAGGCGTATATCCAAGGTGCATGGCAGTCATGACCACCCGGTTTTTAAGCTCCATGTTATGTATCTTTATGGGTGAAAACAGATATGGAAATCCCATTTGCCTGGTCCTCCAGAAGTATAAAGATTAGCGCTTATTTATCTAAGACATCTTGTTTTTCCGAAATCGATTCGTTTTTGTCAAGCAACAAAGTCAGTTTCATCCATCTCTTCATTCCTTAAAGCCCTCCTTTTAATGATTAGCCGTATGAATGCCAATATGGTAATCAGGCCCATTAGGGCAAAAAGGATATCATAGAGATGGTAGCTAAGAAGGATAAACCAGGTTATTTTACTTTTGAGGGAATCATGCCATTCCTTTTCAAGCACCTGAGTTGGGATAGAAAGCGCTTTCAGGATGGCAGTGTCCGTATCTTGGCCTTTTTGCATAAGATCCAGGACCTTCAGGATACCTTCCCTGCCAAATTGAGAAATAATATGGGCCACAAAACCCTTGCTTTCCTCATAGGCCAGTATCAGGGAGTTTTCGTTTTGAGGGAAAGACCTTTCGAGCGTTCTGAGAGGGATGAATCTGCTTGAAAGGGCCGCTTTGTTTAGAAAAGACCTTTTCTGGTCCACAATGATATCACCGATACCGTCGCTCAGCCATTGGCAAACCCCCTCATCCAACCATCTGGGCAGAACAGGAGACCTTATATGATGATGGAGCAGCAGATGACAAAGCTCGTGTTTCAGAGTGTTTTCAAGGGTGAAAGGGTGAATGTTCATCCTGGAGTAGTCAATCACTACGAGGGTTTTTGCCGGTACAGCAAAGGCAATGGTGAGCGGACTTTCGGCAATCCTTTGAAAATTTTCAGTGTGCTTGAAGAGCAGTACGGATGGCGTTAGGTTTAGATCCCACCCAAGGGCATTTTCAAGCTGGGCCTTGACCTCAGGATATATTTCCGCCACTTCCTTTGCTGCCGTTTCCAGAGAAGGTTCGAAAAATACCGCCACATTATTTTTTTTAAGGCAATGAATTTCTCCGGCGAACAGGTTTGGCGTAAAGACAGTGGAAAGCAATATGACAGCGATATAATATCTCTTCTTCATGAGCTCCTGGGAGTCTGAAATTTTATTGGTTGCATATCATAGCAATTATTCCATAATTTACCAATAGCATCCCAATGTCTTGTATCATAAATCCGTGT
>CAZUHR010000337.1:0-3955 GCA_964620335.1 uncultured Desulfobacteraceae bacterium | reverse complement strand
CGGTTGTGCTCAATCTGTGCAGCTTAAAGAGGATATTGAATCAAAATATGAAATGCGGTCGCCTAGCAATGGGGTCGCCACGCCAACTACCTAAAGCTATTAAAGAACAAACATAAAAACACCCTTGTTTGGGCCCTATAGAGATTTTTAGGGGCAAAAAGGGCAATATTATAGGGCCCGAACCTTTTTTTGGGATGTAAATCTATAGGTGACAATAACTTGGTTCGGCGAAAGCCCAAATACCTGTGCTAATTGCACCTATTTCTGCCGGTTGAATGTGCTCAGCATCAATTCCGCGCGTGAATTATTGTTTTCTTGACAGTTCATTTTGTCGGTACAAGAATCAAATTGAAAAGTAGTTTTTTCGAAATTCTCGTTCGTCTCCAGATGATGAAGTTGCAATATAATATATTTTGTTGCATATTGCATCATATCGTTGTATAGTGATTACGATCATTAATTTAAGGAGGATTAAAAATGACTAATGCTGTCAGGGTATCCAGAGACTTGGTGAGGGAGGCCAAAATATTCAGCAGGATCGATAAGAGATCCATAACCGGACAGATTGAACACTGGGCACGTATTGGAAAATGTGCTGAAGAAAATCCTGATTTGACCTACAGTTTGATTAAGGAAATTTTAATAGGTCTTGTAGAACTGGAAGAGGGTGAATTTTCGGAATACAGTTTCGGGTAATCTCCCATGAAAATATTACAATCTCGGTCCTTTGAGAGAAAAGTAAAGAAATTTACGAAAGCCCAAAAGAAAAAGTTAGACGAAGAAATACGTAAAATTGTGGATAGCCCTTCAATTGGTTTTGAGAAAAAGGGTGATCTTCACGGAGTTTTCATTCACAAATTTAAAATCCGTACACTTCAATATCTACTAGCCTATCGTTTCAATAAAAAAAATCTCGAACTTATCATGATCGGACCTCATGAAAATTATTACAGGGATCTTAAAAGTTATCTAAAAAGTAAATAAAAGGCGAACGTTTCACTGAATGTGGATACGGGTTGGACCGGACCGAGATAACTACTTGGTATGTTTATATTATAGGCGAAAATTAACCTGTTTTTGGCTTAAAACAGCAATTTTGATATCAAAAAGGACCTTTTAAAAAGGATAGCTTGGTCTGACCCAGATAAGGGTCTCAGTCGTCTGGGAAACACAAATTCTGTAGGGGGGATACAGTGGCCGAGCAAAATCAAGATAAGATCAAGCAGGAACAATTCGAAGCGCATTACAGAGCAAAAACAACACCTTGGGATTTGGGAAGACCGGATTTTAACCTCATCGATGCAGTGACCAAAAAGCCGATCGAAAGTTGCAGGGCTCTAGACATCGGTTGTGGGAGCGGTCACAATTCTATTTGGCTGGCCCAACAAGGTTTCAAAGTAACAGGTGTGGATGTTTCCGAGACTGCACTGCAAAAGGCCAAAGAGAATGCTTCCAAAGCTAATGTCAAATGCATATTTCTATCGGTTAGTTTCCTAGAGCATGAAGTGCCCGGTGCTCCTTTTGGCTTTATATTCGATCGAGGGTGCTGGCATCTCCTCGATTCTGAAGAGCGCAAGCAGTTTGCAGAAAGAGTTGCATACTACCTGGAAGAAGGGGGGCTGTGGCTGAGTATCATTGGAAGCGCTGATGAACCTCCTCGCGGCCCGGGGCCCCTGGCTGGTCCCCCCCGGCATTCAGCATTTGATATAGCCGTCGCAGTGGAGCCATATTTTGAAATCCTTTTTCTCAGTGCGAGCCATTTCGAGTCCAATAGTCCAAAACCGCCTAAGGCTTGGGATTGCCTGATGAAGAAAAGAAACAAGTCCATAGACAGTAGGTGAACCGAATTAACGGATTGGAGAGGGATCGGAGGAAGGTATGAATTCAAAAAGAATTGTTGAGGCTATAATACTTGGTGCTTTTTTATGTGCCGGGTTGGTAATTCTTGGCTTTTTGATTTCAAGCAGTGTCGTTAAAATCAAAAGTTTAGATCGAACTGTGACGGTAAAGGGTTTATCCGAACGCGAGGTGCCCGCCGATGTAGCGATCTGGCCAATTAAATTTAGTGAAGTAGATAACGACCTGTCTCATTTATATTCGGTTGTCCAAAAAAAGGCCGACATTGTTATTGAATTTATAAAGAAAAATGGTTTCACAGATGATGATATTTCCATATCTGCCGTAGCTATTGTTGACCGTCAAGCACAGGGTTATGGGGATTCAAGCAAGATCAAGTTTAGATATTCAGCTAATTCAACAATCACCGTTTATTCCAAGAAAGTCGAGGCTGTTCGAAATACAATGAAAAAACTTTTTGAACTGGGCAAGCAAGGAATAGCCATTTCAGGGCAGGACTATCAAACAAAAACCCAATTTTTATTTACAAATCTAAATGAAATAAAGCCTGAGATGATAGAAGAAGCGACTAAAAACGCAAGAAAGGTTGCCGAAAAGTTTGCTAAAGACTCAGATAGCAAGCTTGGTAAGATTAAGAAGGCCAGACAAGGTCAATTTTCGATAAATGAGAGGGATAGTAATACGCCGCATATCAAAAAAGTGAGGGTTGTGTCTACATTAGAGTATTACTTGTCAGACTGAAAACATTGCGAGTGCCAAAACCACATTAAGCCGGATAGTCTGCCCTGCGGGCATCCTGCCGCTTGTGTGGAGTTGGCCGTTATGGCATCAAGCTAGCTGTATTTGGAATGCACGAGTTGTTCTATGCCGGGGTTGAACCAAATAAAAAACTTTTTAAAAGATTCGGTTGTTGGGATGCAGGAGTACAATACGGAGGCTGGGGAAAAGTTGTAATGGAAATTAGAATTGAAGATAGTCAAAGTAAGAAGGAGGCAGCAAAATGAACACAGAATTATTGGCACCTTGCAGTCTATACTGTGGCGTTTGCGGAGTTTATATGGCAAGTCGCGATAATAATCAAAAACTAAAAGAAAAATTAGCCAATGCTTATGGTGTTACCCCTGAACAAATAGTCTGCAAAGGCTGTTTGTCAAACGAAAAATTTGTATACTGCCAAACATGTGGTATTCGAAAGTGTGTCATGGAAAAAAATTATGAAGGCTGCCATCAATGTGAAGAGTTTCCTTGTAAATTAATTAATGATTTTCCGGTTCCTGTCGGTAAAAAAGTAATACTCCGCGCTGTTCCTGATAGAAAAAAGTCGGGTACTGAAAAGTGGGTGGAAGAAGAGGAAAATCGTTACATATGCCCTCATTGTAGTGCCCAGCTCTTTCGCGGCGCAAGGCGCTGTGGGAGTTGTAAGGAGTTAGTCGAAATAGATTAAAAAAGGGGTCAAAAAGTGCCATAACCATTTTCTGCACTTGACTGGTATTCCGCTACTTCCACAATAACCTGAAATAAGAAGGCCTTATGAATCATATCGAAGGCAGTTTCAAGGGCGTGCGGAACGCCAACATCTATCATCGGGTTTGGCTTCCAGAAAGGAACGCAAAAGCCGTGCTGCTCATCATCCACGGGCTTGACCATATCGGCCATGGCAGGTCGGAGGGCATGCGCGAAGTCTTCGAGCGCTTCACAGATTACACCGACACGCTGACGATTTATTACAATTGCAATATAATGGAGCCTTTGAGCCTGGTGCCCTGAACTTGAAGTGTTAAGTATCTGTGAGAAATCCTGGTAAATGAGCAAGATCAAGAGATTGTTGCGTAATCGAAATTTCATACTCCTTCTGGCGGCGATGTTCGGTTTGCTTTTGCCGCAAGGCAGTCGATGGACTGAGAATTTGACGCTTCCAGCCCTTGGCGTAGTGATGAGCCTCTCAACGATGGGGGTTTCCGGGAACGTATTCCGTTCCCCGAGATCTCTAATGGTCCCAGGGATCTTAGGCATTCTAATGAGTTATGTAGTCCTTGCCGGTTTCATCTTAGGGATCAGTGCAATTATTATCCATGAGGAGGACATCTGGAAAGGGTTT
>CAZUHR010000336.1:0-3958 GCA_964620335.1 uncultured Desulfobacteraceae bacterium | reverse complement strand
CTTCGTTCATCCAACATAGCCCTGACCCTTTTCGCACCGCTTGGGTCATTCTACAGGTATGCGGTCGTTGAAAGGCGTGTTGCGTGGCCCGTGGGGATCTCCTTTGGTGTTGGTATCCTGATCGGCTCCATATGGCTGGGTAAATATGCAACCAGATACCTGCCCATGGCAAGCTACAAAGAATGGTTGGCCATTCTGGTCGTACTGATGGGTATCAGGACACTCTATGAACTGACGCCAAAGGTCATGGAAAAGAGGAAAAACATCAAGGCCATGGTGAAAAAATTCAACGAAGAGGTTGCCAAGGCAAAAGCGGAAGGCCGTTCCGCTGAAATGGGCAAAATTGAACCGGTCAAATCAGGTTTAACCGATTATCGCTTCAAGTTCTGGGGTGAAGAGTTCACCATTAACCCATTGCTTTTTGGTATTCTCGGCCTGGTAATAGGCGTTGTCTCCCGGGCATTTGGTATCGGAGGCGGCTTCCTGCTGGTCCCCGCCATGACGACATTAGGCGCACTTCCTATGTACGTGGCAGTACCCATTTCCCTTATTGGTACTTCCTTCAGCAGTGTCGGTTCCTTTATCGGTTATATGCTAAATGGTTACTGGCCGGATCTCTGGCTCGGCATCTCTATTATCATCGGCGGTTTTGTCGGGGGAATGTTAGGAAGCCGTTTACAGAAAATCTTCAGTGAAATCGTGCTGAAGTGGGCACTTGCCATTACCCTGTTCTTCCTGTTCTTCCGTTTCTTCAACATCGAGATCTGGATCTAATATCTAACAGGAAACGCGAATCAGTAAAGGGGAAGGGATTATCCTTCCCCTTTACAAAAAGAACAAAAATTTTATTAAAATGGAAGATGCCCTTGACACGTTATGGTTTAAGATAGTTGCAGCAGTTCATTACATTAAGACCTTTTTTGACGTTATCTTCGCTCCCCTCAATTCCTTAGGACCAGCATTTGCCATTTTCACAATCGCCCTTATTACGGTCCTCATAGCCAAATTCCTTACGAAGCATGTCAAGACAAAAAGATACAAAAAGCTGCAAAAGGAGTTTGTATACTATTACAACTTGCGCCGGGAGGCGTTAAAATGTGAAGATCGTGAAAAAGGAAAGCTGCTCGCAAAAAATATAGACCAGGCCGAACTAAACAAGGTTTATTATAATTACTTTCTTGAGGGTTTTTTAAACGGCCTCCTCACAATGTACCTGCCTATTTTTTCCTTTTTGGCCTATATTAACAACGCATACGGACCCAAGAATCTGCTGAAGCTCTTCGGACGGGAATATGTTTTTAAGTTTAGTAATTTTGGCGGAGAAGAGATACTTGTAGGAGCTGTTTTCTGGTTTGTAATTTCAATACTGCTGATCTATCTGGCCTGGTCTATTATCCGAAGAATTTGTTCAAAATACATAACTGAAAAAAAAACAAGCCCTGACGCAAAACCCTCAACTGCATGACATCTACACATTAAAGAATCCCCACCCAAAGAGACTGTGTCGTAATGTCATTGCGAGGAGCCCCAGGCGACAAAGCAATCTCGTAACACGTCGAAATTAAAGGGATTGCCGCGCTCCCTTTGGTCGCTCGCAATGACTGGGAGGGATTGTGACACAGTCTCTTAGGGCAGGGCTTTATTTCCCAGTAAATAATATAAATTGACACCTATTTTATCTATGCATTCCTGGAATCCAGGAACTTCTTCAGCTGTTTTTTATAATATCCCCTGTTTTCGGTTGCAAGGGCAATCGCCTCTCTAATAGTCTTTACAGCCTCCTGTATAAGCCCGTTAGCATAGTAAGCCTCCGCAAGTGTATCAAGGAATACAGGGGATCTCTCGATCGCCACAGCCTTCTTGGCAAGTTCAAGGGCGCGTTCCGGATTTCTCAGTTCTTCATCGGGCAAAGTAACCAGAAGCCAGGCCAGGTTATTCAAGGAGACCGCGTGGTTTGCATCCAGGTCAAGGATCCTTTTATAGGTCTCAATGGCCTCTTCATTTTTGCCTAGATGCTGGTAGACCATTGCCAGACCCTGGTAAAGTTCTATGTTGTCCGGTTCCTTCAGAAGCCGCTGGTTCAGCTCCTTTCCGACTAACTCATAGGTCAGATTTCTTTTTGTGGTGCTAAAATTCAAGAAATACCCCAGCCCGCCTAAAAAGATCAAAAATATCAAAAAGGAAACAGCCACAAACCTGTTATGCCGTCTGACAAGGCCGGGATCTCTGAGGGACCGCCAGAGGGTGTCCACTCTCTCCCTGATGCTGAAATGGTGCCAGCTGGGAAGGTCCCTGCTTTTTCCGCCAAGTTCAGCGATCTTTTCCAATGAACTGATTGCCGGTTCGGGACTACCCATGGTCTCGGCTGAATAGAGATCCGCCTGACGTTCGAAATTGCGCATAAAAAAACCCATGACATAGCGAAAATAAACAAAAAGGCAAATAAGCATGGGAGCTGACATAATCATATAAAAAAGGCTTACTGCCTGAGAATCCCCATGGGAAAGCATATTCATAAAAAGGGGATGTCCGTAAAAGAGGTAGAAAAAAAGATCAAATAGCCCGGTAGAAAGCACCATAAAACCCACAAAAAAGACAATATATAAAAGGAGGTGTCGGTATTTGGCATGTCCCATCTCGTGGGCCAGCACGGCCTTTAGTTCTTCTGCAGACAGGTATTCCAAAAGCGAATCAGTAATTAGAAGGTACCTGTATCTGGGAAGAATACCCATTATCCCCGCGGTCATCATTTTCCCCTCAAAAATCGGCCAGTTCAAGAGACGACGGTATCTGAAGCCTTTCTCATGGAGGAATTCCTCCAGTTTCCGGCCCTTTTCCGATGACCTGATTGGCTTGCACCCCCACCAGTGCTGGATGAATGCGGGCATAAAAACCATAAGCAGGATAAGAAAACATGAAAAAAATACAATTTGTCCCTCAATACTGTCCAGAAAACCGTTGGGTCCGCCCCAATGGGTAAGAAGCATCAGGTCATAGGCTAAGGAAAGAACAAACCAAGGAAAAAGGATGGGAAGATTGAATCTGAAATTGGAAAGGATATAGGATTGCCTTGTAATTTTCGCGCGGAAAATTGCCTTGTATGCCGGATAAGCAAAGTACCAGATCGTACTGAGATAAAACAAGAAGAGAGACAGGGCCAAGAGACCCTGCAGTACGGACAGCCTTTCAAGGCCCGGAATTGTCTGAAGCCAATGCTTCAGGTTCAGGAAATAGACGTCCAACGCGAACAGAAAAATTGCCATTGCTGAAAGCCTGGCAATCAATTTATTGTATTGGCCCGTCACACCGCCATCATTCCTTTTATGATGGATATCACCATTGAAACGGCTCCCGATATCCCGGAATCCCCAGTAGCAGAATCCAGCGAAGATTAGCCAGGTAAGCCAGAGAATGATTAGGAAAAAAAAGAGGGGATTTTTCGGTGAGCTGTCCGGATAGTTGAGGCTGAAAATTAGGAGGACGATAATAAAATAAATAATGTTGTTGAACATAATTGTCAGTGGTCCGTCATTATCCTGATAAAACCGTTTTAGGCTCACAAAAACCGGGCTTTAGATTCATAATTCCACTCCCCAGAAAGAGTAAACACCCCCCACCCAAAAGGCGGGGGCATCCCATAGGGGTGTTCCGCTACTTAATACTTATGGGAGGCGAAGGTATGGGACTCTTCGAAAGGACGCATCTTTCGGATAAAAAACCCCTCTGCCCAGTGCCGCGGCCCGATTCGTGGTCTGCATTGCAACGGGCCAATGGAATCCACATCCTCCGGTTGAAGCAGACCGCAGAGAGGGCCGCTTGCAGCATAGGAGTAGATGCGGACTGAAGAAGAGTGCCATGCCGAGCCTTTTGGCTGGCATAGCCAACCAATATAACCCCCACCCTAAGAGACTGTGTCACAATCTCTTCTGGTCATTGCGAGCGACCAAAGGGAGCGCGG
>CAZUHR010000335.1:0-3998 GCA_964620335.1 uncultured Desulfobacteraceae bacterium | reverse complement strand
ATCCGGGAATCCTAAGCTTCGGACATGAGGTCGATCTGGACAGGGCGTCCGAATATTTTCCCAATGACATTATCGTGGGGAATGTAGAGCCGGCGGTTATTCATATCGGGAAGCCGGAGGAAATCTATGAGCTCAGCAGGATATGCATTGAGAAAGGGAAGAAGCACCCCGGGGGTTATGCCCTGTCTCCGGGCTGTGAACTTCCGCCCCTGTCTCCTCCTTACAACGTGTGGACCATGAGAAAGGCGATTAACGATTTCGGCTGGTACGAGTAGATACCCACGGGCTCACGCCCGTGGTCCTCTGCGTGTTCTTGATAGAGAGGATAATAGTATGGAGATTAGGGGGAATGGGATAGCTCCTCATTATCAAGGGCGCAAGTAGTAGGGCTACTCCAATAGTTCTTGTTTCAGCAGGTCCAGGGTTTCGTCGTTGATACCCGCCTTGGTCCTGAGATAGTTGGTGGAAGAGCCGTAAGCCTCTCGGATATGATTGATGACAGGGACAAAAAACCGGGGCGTTGCCGTATAGTAAAGAGCCACGGTCTCAGGATCGACTCCACGGGATCTGATACGCTCATTAATCTTTTCCCTATGTTTTGAAATGAAGACCCCGGAGAGACAGTAGTCATAGATAACCGTCTCCTCAGGCACGCCGAGGGCAAGCAGGATCAGGGCCGCGCAAACTCCGGTCCGGTCCCTCCCACCGGCACAATGAAAGACCAGGGGACTATTTTCCGGGTCGGACAGGCGATGAAAGACCTTGCCGAGTGTGCCCCCATACTCGTCAATAATTTTTATATTTGCATCAATCATGAAATCTTCCGTCAACCAGTCGATTTCGCCTTTCTTTATATTTTCGTAGTAGAAATCGAACTCCCTTTCACCATGGATGATAGGAAGATGAAGATAGTCTATTGAGTCGTCATCCGGCAATCGATCAGGCCATCTGTTCAATTCGGTTGGGGTACGAAAATCACAGACGAGTTTTACTCCCATTCGTTTAAGTACTTTAAGATCCCTGTCCGTAAGATTGGACAGGTTATCGGACCGGAAGATCTGTCCCCATTTTACCCGGGAGCCGTTTGATGTCTGGTAGCCGCCCAGATCTCGGAAATTCCACGAACCCTGCAGCGGTACAAGCCGTTCCGCCGTGATAATCCCAGGGCCACCCTCGGGTACCACCTCAAAATAATAGCGGCTTTCAGTGGCAATTTCAGAGATCCTGGCGGTGTTTTTGCCCCTCACCCTGGCGGCGGGAGACCTATGGTCGATGGTTGCCGGTGAACCGCCCATATAAATGGAGACCATAAGATCTCTTAGCGGGGTTTCCCAACGGACTTCGAGAGCTTTTTGATCAATCCTTTCGACAGTGACATTTGATATTTCAGGTGATCCGGGTCCTACAAAATGCATAGCAAATATATTCTCCCTTTTTCGCCCTACGAGGCATAGGCTCTGAAGCCGGCGGCTATGGAGTCGGTGCATGAAGATTAAATCAGTAAAGTTCATTGGGCAATTAAGGCCCATTGGGCGAAGATCAATGATATTGTCCGGTTTTTGGGAGAAGGAGTATAGAGAATAGGCGTTTGCCTGTCAAAGGAAAACAGGTGATATGGGCCCTCTTTTGGTTTTACATGCAAGTTTACGCAAAAAAATTCCGTGAAAAACCGGAAACGTTTCAGTTGGCTGATTTAGATTGATCATAATTGCACTATTCGCTGTCCCAATACCTAAATAGATTTTATGAAAAAAAGCATAAACTTTATTTATGAAAATCATAGAAAAAATGAAATTGACATGTTATTATTATTATTTAATAATTAGTATCTTTTACGAAAAATATGCTTGAATGCTTCGATCTTTGGTCTGAAATGAAAAGGGGGAAAGTTGTTTTGCTAACCCTCACCCAAACCCTTTTCCTTCGCCATTAGAGACGGGACCTTCGACAATGGAAAGGGATATTTATGACTTTTGCGAAAATTATCAATCTTGCCAGCGGTATTATGGATATTGGATAGGAGGCGTTCATTATGGTTATATTTGTAGGAGGACTTCCGGGTGCGGGTAAGTCTTCTGTCGCAAGAGCCTTAGCCGAAAAAATCTCTATTTATTACTATGATGTGGACGAAGTGAAGAGGGTGATAGGCCCGCAGGATCCCGATTTTGAATATAATATGAAACACGGGATACCCTTCACAGAAGAAGTGCGAATCAAGGTGTTCAAGAAAGTTGTTGAGGATTTTGAGCCCTTATCCAAGAGTAATGCACACCTGCTGGTTGATGAATCCCTGCATTTGAAAAATTCGAGGCAAATATTGTTTGATGGCGCGAAGGTGCACTTTGGAGGATATGTTGTTGTCTGGGTCAAAACGGATGAAGCGCTAGTTGAGGAGCGTCTTGCAGGCACGGAAAGAACCGGTCATATACTCTCAGATCCCATGAAAATGTATCGCAGTTTTGCAGAGGAATTTGAACCCTTTGATGGAAGCTATATCGTATGCGAAAACAACGGTTCAATAGAAGAAGCAGCGGAAAAATTGTATTGCTTGATTCAAAGTCTGGCCTCACTGAAGATTTAGGTAGGCATCTTTGGATTACATTGCGAAAAAGGGACGTGGAAAGGGATTCTTCTAAAGAGGGAAATTCATGGAGATAGAAAGGAAACTGGTCCAGAACCTGATAAAAATTAAATATGAAGACTTGCCGGAACCAGTTGTTGAGATGGCCAAGATGACTATCCTGGACACTTTGGGTGCCTTGATAGGTGGTGCAGGCACGGAGGGGTGCCTGCCGTTAGTCAATCAGCTTAGGGAGTGGTCAGGTGTTCAGGAAAGCACAATCATGATTTATGGCGGCAGAGTGCCCTGTCCCAACGCTGCTTTTGCAAACAGCGTGATGGCTCGATCCCTTGAGTTAGACAGTCCCCGGGCGCCGGGAATACATATGAGCGCTTCCACGATCCCTGTATCCATTGCTACAGCCGAAAAGGTCGGATTTGTGGACGGAAAAGAACTTATCACTTCTATAGTGCTTGGTGAGGATTTTGCCGTCAGGGTAAACAATGCCGTCTCTTCTTATCGCGGCTTCGACCCCACCGGTGTCTGCACGGTATTGGGAGCCACCGCAACAGCCGGTAGGATTCTCGGGCTTAACGAACAGAAGGTGTGGAATGCGCTTGCCATCGCATTCAATAGGTCGGCAGGAAGCTTTCATGGCAATATTGAGGGAGCCCTGACCGTTAGACTTATACAGGGCCTTTCTTCCAGATCAGGCATTGAATCCGCCCTTATTTCGATGACAGGCTTTACGGGTGGCAAGAATTTTCTTACGGGGAAGTGGGGTTTTTTTGACTTGTTTTCGGACGGGCAGTTCAACCGTAAGGGAATAACCGCACAATTAGGTAAGAGATTCGAGGGTGCCTATGGAGTTACGTTTAAGAGATATCCGAGCTGCGGGGCTACGTTATCGGCAACGGATGCAACGCTGGAGCTTGTCCGCAAATATGATATCAAACCGGACGATGTCGAAGAAGTGACAGTTGAGCTTCCTCCTTTCTATTATGATTTGGTTGGTCACAAGTTCGAGATAGGAGATAATCCTACTGTGGATGCGCAATTCAGCATACAGTATGTTGTTGCTAATAGTATTGTCAGGAGGAGGTCAACCCCGTATGACTTTGAAAAGGAATCCGTTAAGGCTCCTGAGCTGTCTGCCCTTGCCGAAAGAGTACACGCCGTATCCAGGAGCAGTCTAAAAAAAATTGGTAGGAGAGCAACGGTTGTCAGTATAAAAATGAGAACAGGGAAAACATATATAAAGACTATTGCGGCTCCTTTAGGCGCTGCTGATAATCCTCTTTCAATGGAGCATTTGATAAAAAAATTCAGAGATTGTGCAAGCTATGCTACCGTCCCGCTGGCGGGAGAAAAAATTGACGGGATAATTGAGATGGTAAACCGTTTGGAAAAGATGAGGGATATAGGCGGGCTTGTCAGG
>CAZUHR010000334.1:0-4002 GCA_964620335.1 uncultured Desulfobacteraceae bacterium | reverse complement strand
CAAAATTATTTATGAAGCAATAAAAAAGTAAAAGCTATTTCAACAATATATTATCAATACTTTCGTCCTGACCACCCCATAATAGTTGCTTTTTCATTTGGTATCCTTACATCCTTTGCTATTACGATTTCTGTGAAATTCGCTCCTAAAATCTATCTCCTCAGATTCAACAATAGTCACCATATGTATCACTCCGCCTACTCTGAAAAACTTACTAATACATTTTGAATGCTTAATTTTAAAAGTGGCAAGATCTGCTATCCATCACAAGGACACCCAATTTTGTGATAATGAAGTGATACCTCAAGTTCAGGCAAGACTGTGATAATAGATTGAGCTGATGGGCTGAGGTCGGATGGGTGTGCCCGTTTCACATCTCTTTAGATTTTGCGTTTGATTTGCTATTATTTTCTGGAATTCGATGTGGTGGATCGTTATTAAAAACTCCTTGATTTTTATCAAAGAATGGGCTTTGAAAACTAAGACGCATAGGTATCGAGACGTTTGCAATGGATAGAGGCACATTGAAAAAAACTCATCTTTCACTTAAAAACCCAAACCCTACGGAGAATAGAAACATTATGGCATCAAATGACAGAATTGCAATCATAGGAACCGGCCTCATGGGCAGGCCCATGGCTGAAAGGATTCTCAGGGCTGGCTATCCCCTGTCGGTCTATAACAGGACCCTTGAAAAGGCCGCCCCTCTTAAAGATCTTGGCGCGAAAGTCCTAAAGAGCGGAGTTGATGCAATTTCGGAATCTGATTGCGTTGTACTTATGCTCTCAGATTACGAGGCGATTCGCGATGTCCTCTTTAGCCGGGACAGCACCAGGGCTCTTTCCGGTCGGACTTTCATACAGATGGGAACGATCTCGCCGGAGGAAAGCGTTTCTTTAAGCAAACTGATAATGAAACGAGGTGGTGACTATCTTGAAGCACCTGTACTGGGCAGCATCCCGGAGGCCGTGGAAGGCAAATTGATCGTTATGGTTGGCGGCTCATCCGACCAATTTGAGAGGTGGCTCGGGCTTTTGAACTGTTTCGGCCCCGATCCTCTCCTCATCGGCCGGGTAGGACAGGCTGCGGCCCTCAAGCTTGCTATGAATCAGCTCATTGCCGGACTTACGTCCGCCTTTTCTCTCAGCCTCGCCTTTGTGCAGTGCAGCGGGGTCCCGAATAAACACTTTATGGATATCTTGCGCAAAAGCGCCCTTTATGCCCCTACATTCGATAAAAAGCGCCGCCGTATGCTAGAACGGGACTTTTCCGATCCAAATTTTCCAATCAAACACCTTGCCAAAGACATCGGGCTTTTTATGACGGCGGCCAGGTCGCTGGACCTGGAGACCGCCGGAATCGAAGGTATCCGGAAAATTGTTGAAAAGGCCGTATTCCAGGGACAGAGCGAAGAGGATTATTCGGCTATTCACAACATCATTTATCCCAATAGTTGATGAGGAATTTGAAGGACCCACTAATTAGGGGAAGGAGCCGTCAGCAAATTGATTATAATTACTTTTCTTTTCCTGAAAGCTTATTGCTGAATGCTGACTGCTCACATCCGAAAAGACTAATTTCCGGATGCAATTTCTCCTGCCGGAAATGTCACAGGGTTTCAAATCGTTGGCTTGGTTCCGAATCCAGAGTCTTCAATTCAGGCTTTGTGGGTACCGGGAATTATGTCAAATTTTGCATGTTGATTTTTGAGTGAGTTTCAGTTACTCATGGCAACTTTCCTTCACAACGGCTATCCCTCTGCATCGTCCCTCAGCCAAGTAGGGCTGGGACTCAATAACCCGCATGGTCTTCCACCTGCCTTGGCGGTATCGCAGCATAAAGGCCAGTCCAAGAGCACAGACATAAAACGTGACCAAAGTCCAGGCGGTATAAATTCCGGCCTTTAGGACTTCAATAGCTATGTAGATAGGTATAATCATCACCCCCACAGAGAGCCCGGCTATAGTCCACATGATAAATCGTGTGTCACCCGCTCCCTTTATGGCTCCGGAAAAAATAAGATTCAAGCCGTCGAAAAAGCAGAATACAGCCACGAACCGTAAAAGGATCACGCCCAGCCCCATGATGTCGGAGTATTGTTCAGGAGTGTACTCATTGGCCTTGAAAAGGGAGAGTAATGGCTTCGGCACAAGGACGAAAAGCGCCGCGATCAGCATCATATAAGCGAGGGTAATATGCAATGCGCTGGTGGTTGAATACACGCCATTCTCTGGATGACCACGTCCAATGGCTTGACCCACTAATGTGGCATTGCCAATGTGAAAACCAACCATAGGTAGAAAAGCCAGCGTCTCTATGGAGAGCACAATGTTGGAAGCGGCCAGTTCCAGATCACCAAGCCGGCCCAACATCTGAATGAAGAAAGTAAACCCAAAGATCTCCAGGAAGAACTGTATGCCGCTGGGCATTCCAAACCGCATGAGCCGGCCGAAAAGCTCCTTATCAAAGGCCCTTTTATCCCAAGTCCCGAAACGGGCTCGATTTGCCGGACTAAAGACTAAAAGAATGAAGGCTAGCACGATGGTGGCTGAGGCCGCCACGGTGGCGATGGCGGCACCGGTGATACCCATTTCCGGGAAAGGACCTACACCGTTGATGAGACAGTAGTCCAGGGGGATATTCACCGCCGCACCGGCCATGTAGACAAGCATCACAGTCCAGGTCAGGCCCCGGCCGGTGTAAAAACACGCCAGAGCCGAACTTAGGACCACAAGCCCGGCTCCCAAGGTAAGAATGTTAAAATAGGTGACCTCCAGAGAGCGTATGTGCGGTGAATGTCCAATCAGGTCGAACAGCGTACCTGATATAAAGAACAGGCAGGCCAAGAGAATTGCGGAGAACAGGGAGAAGTAGATACCCTGCCAAACCGAAGCCCCCACGCGATTGAGGGCCCGGGCTCCGGTATACTGGGCCACGAAGGCGTTTGTATAATTGGCAACTCCCATGAAGAATGAGATGCTGGTAAAGGAAACGATCCCTGCCGGTAGGGCTGCTGCTATAGTATCTACTGAGTAATTGGCCAGAAACATCCTATCGGTAAATTGCATCAGGGTGATCGAGCCCATGGAGGCCACCAAAGGTAAGCTAATGGCCATAACATCACGGTAGCCGTTGGGACTGGACCATCGTTCGATCATTTTTCAGAAAACCCTATGAATTGTGCTTTTAAGGAGTAGATATACAGAATCCCCCTTTAAGCGGAGTTGAGGCAGCCCTTAAAAAGGTGAAAGGTTATAATATCTGTTTTCGTGATTCAGTAAAGCTAAATTTGGGGGCTGGTGGGGATTGAGGTCGAACCACAAGGCAGCAGCATTTTACAACGTCAAAATATCATTCTAAGGCTTGATAACACCTGTATTTGGAACGATATTGCTTGAATATCAACAGGATAGCTCGTTCAGGAGCCAAGGGCCTTGTGTGGCTTAAAATGGCATTTCGGCCGACAAGACCGTCGTGATCTTTTGTCACAAGCGTGTCACAACAATCAAAGCCAGGGCCAAGTAAAAGCAGGCGGATCAATATATGCGGCTAACTGTATTGCGGTCCTTTTGCCTTGACACCCAAGAACTTACCTTCATATACTTAATTCATAATAAGTAGTATTTTATCATACGATTAGACACTTACCTAAGCCCTATATCAATTGACCTTTCGGTGCGTATTAATGTTGGCCCATCTTTTTTGGAGGTCATACATGCCAACTGATGAAACCACTTATATTTCTCTCGAAACCGACCACTTAGGGCCCCGTCAAAGGCGAAGTCACCTTGTACGAATAATAGTCCCTATCTCATTTGTCGCCGTCATACTTGCGGCAGTTCTCCTGATCGCATACTACAGCTATCACAGCAATAGAAAGGCGGCCCTTGCCTTGTCAAATGACCTGCTCAATACCCTTGACCAGAGTATCAGTACGGAAGTGGAAACATATTTATCACCTGCAGTTCACATGGTTGAGCTGGTCGCCAGTTTCGTCAGAAG
>CAZUHR010000333.1:0-4018 GCA_964620335.1 uncultured Desulfobacteraceae bacterium | reverse complement strand
ATGTGGTTGATTTAACCTCACATAACGCCGCCGAGCAGTGCCAGGTGGTGGAGGATATCCTGGCCGACCTAGAACTTCTGGAAAAACCCCGGATTACGGCGCTGAACAAAATAGACCTGCTGCTGCCGGGCGGTAAGGAATGGGATGAGAAGAAGGCGCTGAAATATCTTTCCGACCAGGCCCCGGCGGGTGAGGACACGGTGCTGGTGTCGGCGGTCCGGGGTTGGGGACTGGGCCGGCTTTTGGAGCTTGCCGGGCAGGCGCTTTTTCAGGCAAAACAGCCGGTTTAAAAATGACGCTCTCAAATCAAAATCTAGGCCCCTAAATATTTTTCCTAATGGTTTGATACCTTGACGGGAATGCGGGCTGGTTTAACCCCACCTTATCCCCCCTGATTATTGTTATTTTCAGGGGGGTCGTTTTATTTTGGGTGATTTATGGTTTTTAGGGGAGTTCTTGATTTTTGGGGTAACCCATCCCCCTTTATTAATCTTTTCCCACCCACCACCCTTTAAGGTAAAGAGGGAGCTCCGCACCCTCTTAAACACCCCGGTAAATAAGTAGGTAGTAGTTTACATAATCTTTTGGGTAAAATTGTGGTATAATGGGGGTATGACTACAGCTATCCTATTTGGATGATAAGAAAGATGAATGATCAATCCTCTGATATAGAAAAATCATATTGCCATATGTGCGGGAGGAAAGCAAAGACCAAATTGGTTGACTTACACCAGAACATTGGTATGATTTTAGTAAGGCGAGAGACGACAATATGTGAATACCTATGCAAGTCTTGCATAAGAGTAGTCTACTTAAAGTTCACATTTACGATGCTATTTCTGGGTTGGTGGAGTATACAATCGTTGTTCATAACGCCAATAAACCTTATCAGTAATACTGTTCAGTTCATATCTTCGCTAAAATTACCTGAACCTAAATAAAAGCTACCCCAGGCCCTTTACTCTGCAAACCCCAATATAAGCCCACTTTGCGTCGCACTA
Source organism: uncultured Desulfobacteraceae bacterium (assembly GCA_964620335.1). Lineage (GTDB taxonomy): Bacteria > Desulfobacterota > DSM-4660 > Desulfatiglandales > Desulfatiglandaceae > JAFDHL01. The sequence goes on along the minus strand of CAZUHR010000333.1, from coordinate 3,017 downwards.
TAATTGTTATGTCAGCAACGTAGTCTCAGTGAGGCTAAAACCGCCCTTTTCCCCAAATCCCCTGCCGGATAATCATTCCGGAATTAAACCAGCTGCAGCCACAGGGTAAACAAACTTATTGTTAACGCGCCCAGCGCAAACGACGCCGTTGCCCAGACAACTTCTATGGTCGCCATGTCCCGAAAGTGCCGGGCGAACTCTTGATACCTCTCCATGAACTCGTTCATAGTTTTCAGGAAATCCTCCAGGTTAGCGGCGTTCTTACCCACCTTCTTGGCGTCCCTGCCGACGCATCTAATAGCGTCCTCCAGGGGCAAAGACGCCCAGCTGGCAATATCCCCGCCGCGCTGGGGCCAGAGCCACCGGGCAGCTTTCTGGAAATGCTTCGCTCTTTTCTGCATGCCCGCCTGCAGCGTTTGGGCTCTTTCGTCAATCTTGCACTTCTTATACCCTCCACCACCGCCACCGGCCCGGCCTCAAAATCATGCATAGCGTAATGTATGGCGCCCCGCGCTCCGTCACTCATCCAGGTCAATCTCATCCAGATCAGATAGCGGGCAACCCGGATAAGCCCGAAAAGCCCCAGGGTTACGCCAACCCCGAATATAACCCAGTACAACCTATAAATTCCCCCTCTTTTGTCCCATTATACTATATAAGCAGCCTTTTTATTACCCCTGTAACATTATGTAAACCTATTTTGCTTGACTCACCAGGCAAACTTCCCTATAATTCACCTAAATTAAGGGTAAAAAAAGGAGATAAAAATGATCGGTAAAATCGAAATTGACCAGGCAAAGAGGGCCAGGATAATAGACAAAGCGGGCCATCTCGCAGATGAAATCGGTGCAAGGTGCATGGCCTGCGCCCCGGCTACTTTTATGGCAATATGTGAAGCCTTCCGCTCGGAGGATATAGAGCTGTTTACCCCGGAAACTCAGGAGGCGATTACCCAGGGAATGATAGGCCTCCATGCTGGAGTAGCTATGAGCGGGGTCGGCACTTGCGGGGCGGTTACAGCTTCTACCTTTATTATAAGTTATGTAGTTGGCATTACTACCAAGGACATAGCGAAAAATGGCAACCTTAACCCTGCCGCAGCTATCCCGGCCGTGGAATACGTAGTCGATAGATTTGAGGAGGATTACGGCGCCATAGATTGCCTTAGATTGCGCTATAATCGGGTTCAGCGGGCTTTTGACCCTCTGGATCCAGATGCCCTGATACTGGAGATGACCTTTTCTCTGTTTGAAAAGGATAAATGCGGCGTGATCTCGGACAAGTTCGAAGGGGGACGGGACCAGACGCCAGTGGTGAGAGGTGCACGTTATGCGTCAGAGGCAATTTGTGATTTATTAGCGATGGAGCCTGAAGAGCGGAAGGAGCTTCCACCACACCTGAGAGCCTTAAACATGGAAGAAATGGCACCGAAGATTAAGAAAGCCGTCGAGGCACTTAAGGAGCTGGGTTGGGGGCGCCCTAACGAGAAGATTTCTTACCGGGATTACCGGACGTTTAAGCTGAAGGGGAAAAAGGGGTTAGAAGAACAAAGGCTGGGCTCCCTGAGTGCTCCGGAGAAGTAGGCATACGGAGTTTTTTAGAGAAAATCAGCCGTATTTTGCAGAAAAATAGCTACGGAACTGGGCTCTGTAGGGTTCAAACCTGAGGCCAATCGGCAATTTCATCTATTCTTTTACGTTGGATTGGCATCATTATGACGCTGAGTAAGAAGCCACCGGTTCTCTTGTTCAAGCCGTTTTTTTTCATTTCCCTTTAAGCCTTCAATTTCCTGGAGTGCGTTCTCGTATTCCTGCTTATATTTTTTAACCTCTTTCTCAAGCTGAGGTAACCGCTTTAAAGCATTGAAAGCATTAATAATGAGATCTATTTGTTCATCAAGTGAAACTTTATCTTTAGAAAGTGGAGATTTCTTAGGTGAGATTAGATTTTGCCTCTGAGTTGCGGTTTTCTTTGGCGCTTTACTTGTCCTTGCGGCACGCTGGTCAGGCAATAAACCTTTTGCAATGAAATCCCTTCGGTGTAAATCAATTGCCTGTCTGCTAACGTTGAATTTCTCAGCTATGCGCTGGGTGGTTTCCCCTTCCCTTAACATGCTGAGGATTACGTCTTTGTTAACAATAGTCTTCCTTGCCATTAGCTTACCTTAATTTACCAGTTTGGCAATAATATATCAATAACAGTTATGAATGTCAATCTATCAAATAGGCAAGATATTATGTTCCCAGGTCCTATTTGAGAGTTTTATTGCCCTTCGCCAATTCCTTAATAGTCACGTTACCTTTATAACGCTTCAATAATTCCAGATATTTGAAAACTTGCTCAGCCTTGCCTGATAATCGTATGCTTGATTTCATTTCTTGCCTCCCTTTGTTTACTTGCCTTAATTATTACGCAATATAAATACTAATGCAAGTATGGCTAAGGCAAGGTAAAGCCATTGCGGATATTATACGCAAGTTATTCTGTCGTGTATTTGCCCCTGTATCTCAATAATGCTTGAAATATCGCAAGATATCTCGCAAATGCTTGCGTATTAGAATAATAAAGGTGATTACTTGCTTTAATACTTGTCTATAATAATGGCAAGTAACGTTGGGGTATTAGCTATTGACAAATATACATAACCAAGGCTATGATTCACAATACGTTTTTCTGGAGTAGTATATTGGAGCCAAAATATAAAATAGGACAGAAAGTTACTGTTAGAAAACCCAAATCCAATTCGTCAGCATTGAGAGACGCTGAAATATGCCAGCATGCAAATGAAACTGGTATAGTAGCAAATTATTATTTTATATGCCCTAACTGGGGTGAGGTTTTTTACATTTACACTGTACAAATTGGCCAGGGTCAAAAGGGTATCGTCTTACATGAAGATGAAATCAAGTGACGAAGAGCTAATTATATATTTTATAAGTGGGCTCGGTAGGGTTCGAACCTACGACCAATCGGTTATGAGCCGACCGCTCTGCCGCTGAGCTACGAGCCCATAGCCA
>CAZUHR010000332.1:0-4020 GCA_964620335.1 uncultured Desulfobacteraceae bacterium | reverse complement strand
TGAGCCTATCAGCCACTTTCTGCGGAAGAAAAACCACCTCAGCCTCCCTGCCGCTCTTGGGGTCCCGGATGATTACCTTCCGATCTTCAATATCTATGGGGATAAGTTTTAAGACTTCACCGACTCTCATACCTCCGCGAGCCATGAGTTCCAACATCAGCCGGTTTCTTTGATTCTGCGTCCTGAAAATGATTTCATCCACAATATCCTTTTCGATAATTTTCAATTGATTCGGCTTCGCTGCCCTGAAAAGCTTCTTCAAGGCCGGGGTGTCACAAGGGTTTTGAAAATCTGGATCTATTGAGAGCTTAATGAAATTGAAGAAGGCTGAAAGGAGGGTATATCGTAATTTCTTGGTGGTCTGTTTTGTCCCTTCTGATATCTTGGTGAGAAAGGACAAAATATCTTCCGTGGTTATGGATGATAGTTCTATGTCGCCGAAATGATTTTGAAAACTGGTGAGGATGAGTTCATAGTTCCTCAATGTATTTTTTTTTGACATTCATCTTCTGGTAGTTAAAAAAATGCGTGATACCTTGAAATATTTTCATGATACACCTCCCGTTTTTAAGGTTAATAGAATTTGACTTCATCCATTAAAACTGAGTAATATTAACACTATCAAGAGAATCCTAAAATAAAATTATGGTGATTTCTGGTTGCTGTTGATACAGCTATACATGAATTCGGGAAAAATAAAGAATAAGGCAAAAGGGGTTCAGGTTTCACGGTCGTAAAATAGTCAACAAATGGCATGGTATACTGAAATTTGGGGACATATCAGCATCATGCAAGGAATGTGTAATTGCGACACGAAGTCGCGTAATTATAAATATGTAATGGACTGCACAACTGAAACCTTGAACTTATGTTTGACTTAGCGTTCCGTTATTAATTTGGAACGAAACTCTTGGTAAGCGATTATGGTACTTGTTTAACCTTCCTTGCAGAATATTTTGAGTGGTTCACAGCGGATAAGTCTTAACAAAATACTGAAATGAGCAACCCTGTAAGTCCTCTGGCAATGGTGAGAGATTAACATTATTTGTAGTGGTGAAATGGTATGATATTTAATTATTCATCCATTATCATGGTGTTGGTAGGGGCAGCGATCCTCTTAATTTCTTTTCTTCCAGCCATTAAAATCAGTAGAAATTTCAAGGGCCGGGTCCGCAGGAAATGGATGATCATTATTTATCTAATGGGGCTTTTTATAGTTGGTTACATCTCCTTCGATATTATTCTGATCATCAATTATCAGTTCCCTATTGAACTCGTGACAGGTTGTGTGTTCCTGGGAGGGGCAGTATTTGTTTTTATTATTATGAATGTTTCCCAAGGCACTATTACCACACTTCAAAAAGCTGAGGATGAGTTATTTGAATGGGCACGTCAGGCACAACTAGGCGCTGAAATTGGTGCTGCTTTGGTCAAACACGGAGACATTAGAAGTCAATTACAGCTTTGCACAGAGTCTATTGTCAAAAATCTTGATGCTGCCTTTGCCAGGATATGGGTACTGGACGAAGAAGATGAGAACATTTTAAAATTAATGGCAAGCGCAGGAATGTATACGCGCTTAGACGGTAATCATTCTATTAAAAAGATTGGTGAACTCAAAATCGGTATAATCGCTAAAGAGAAAAAGCCACACCTGACCAATACGGTAATTGGTGATCCCATGATAACCGACCAAGAATGGGCCATCCGGGAGGGAATTATTGCCTTTGTCGGACATCCTCTTGTTCTCTCAGATAAGGTAGCAGGTGTAATGGCGATGTTCTCCAAGAAACCACTGCAAGAGGCCGCTCTAAAAACCCTTGCATCAATCTCAGATGAAGTTGCCTTAGGAATAGAGCGAAAAAAGGCGGAAGATAAGATTTATTCTCTGGCGTACTATGATAGTTTAACAGGTTTACCGAATCGATACTTTTTTAGAGAGCTTCTTGAGAGATCGATTGAATATGCAAACCGTTATAAACACTCATATGCTATTGTCCTTATTGATTTAGATGATTTTAGCCGAATCAATGATACCCTTGGACATGATGTCGGAGATGAATTGCTTAAGGTTGTATCTTCAAGATTGCTAAAAACCTTGCGGAGCAGCGATTATGTGGCACGTATATACGATGAGGAAGAACCCATTGCCCGGATGGGCGGCGATGAGTTTACTGTGTTATTACAGGAAGTTAATAATGTCGTGAATGCCAGCAAAGTTGCTCGCCGCATACTCAATAAACTGTCACAAGCTTATGAACTGGGTGGCCGTGAACTTTTTGTAACTGCGAGCATTGGCATTGCTGTATATCCTGACGATGGCAAAAACGTTGAAAATCTCATTAAGAATGCAGATACAGCACTATATCATGTCAAGAAAAGGGGGAAAAACAACTTTCAGTTTTATTCGAAATCAATGAATGAAACTGCCCTTGAACTTTTGACCCTGGAAACCAATCTTCGCAGGGCTATCGAGCGGCAGGACCTTCTGCTTTATTACCAACCAAAGGTGGACATAACGACAAGAAAGATAATCGGAATGGAAGCGCTAATACGCTGGAAAACACCGGAAGGGGGTTTGATTTCGCCGGCGAAATTTATCCCATTGGCTGAAGAAAATGGACTTATCGTACCTATTGGTAAGTTTGTACTGCAAAACGCATGCCTTCAGAACAAAATGTGGCAGGAAGCCTTCCCGGAAAAGGTTAGTGTGGCGATAAATGTATCCGGGCTACAGTTCGGGCAAAAATATTTTGTTCAGGATGTCTTAACAGCTTTAGAAGATGCCAATCTTGATCCACAATATCTCGATCTCGAAATTACAGAGACAACAATCATGATTGATCCAGAAAGGGCAGTCCATAGCCTGAATAAACTGAAAGAGGCGGGTATACATATTTCATTAGATGATTTTGGCACAGGATATTCATCACTTAGTTATCTGCAACGGCTACCTCTTGATGCTATAAAAATCGACATTTCTTTCATAAGAAATGTGGTAACAAATCCAAATGATGCCGCGATTGTAAAGGCAATCATAGCTATGGCTAATAATCTAAGGTTGAAGGTCATTGCCGAAGGAGTAGAGGACGAAAATCAATTAGAATTCTTAAGGGAGCATAAGTGCGATATTATACAAGGTTATCTATTCAGTCCTCCTGTGCCGGCAGATGAATTTTTTGATTTATTGACCCAGTGGAACGATCAACCTCATTAAATAAATGAAAAACCTGTGGATAGTATGTCCCCTTATTGCGAAAGGATGGTTAAAATAGGAAACAGGAACCATATTATGAAATCTATCGAGAGGAAGGTGGTTCCAAGCGCAGTTAAAAAAGTGTTTTATACAACAGAGAGCCGATCCAAAGATAATTATCCTATTCTTGAGCACAAACAGCTTTCACGTATCAACAATATCAGAAATTAGCGGTACCTCAACATATTGTATAAGCCGGATCGCGGCTAAAATCTGCTATCACTGCTATGCTCCCCAAGATATTGATTTCTTGAAATTTTTCAGATATCCATACCTTATCGCAATCTGAAATGTTGTACGCCATCATAGTAGTTCTGAATTCATAATTGTTAGATCAAGTCCTAGCGACTACAAAAATTCATATCTTTTTTAAAAGGGTGATAGGGATTGTCGGGTTTGCAAAGGGCTCGGATCATGCCAACGGGGGTTTGAAAAGATCCTGCGGTCAGGATTTTTTTGGAATACTAAAAGGAAAACCGGCACAAAAAAATAAGGGAATCGTCCTTATCCGTCTTACCTAGGGAGATACCAAACTCTTCATTTTGTCTCAGATAGTCCAAAAACTTTTTTCCCTCACGCCTGTTATATTTATGGGCACTGCTTATGGCACTGTAGATGTTTCCGGAGTAAAATCCCAGTTCGAAAAGAACTATTACTCCTCCAAGGGCATCCAGGTCCCGGTCAAAGGCTTCATAAGCGGCATAGATCATTGCGCTGTTTAGAAGAAATGATATAAAGGCATCCCTTTTTCTTTCGCAGTACAG
>CAZUHR010000331.1:0-4023 GCA_964620335.1 uncultured Desulfobacteraceae bacterium | reverse complement strand
AGGTGCTGGACGTAGATCTTGAAAGAAAACGAATCTCTCTTTCCATGAAACAGGAAACCGGTCCGCAGTCGGAAAAAACGCCCGGAGTAAAAAGACAAGGAAAGAGTAAACCCGCCCGTTTCAACAATCCCTTCACAAAGAAATTTGGCAATTAGATAAAAATGTCTTAACGTTTGTGTTTGCCTGGGGATGCCCATGGTTCGGCATGTGAATTGCGGGAGCAACCATTGTTATCAGGAGATCCGGACTATATTCACATTGAATTATGTTTCCAAATGAAGGAATAATAATAAAAACAAGGTGCTCATAAATGAAACGTTACATTGATTTGACCCATCTAATTGAGGAAGACATGCCGGTTTGGCCCGGGGATCCGCAGCCGGAGATCGGCCACCCCATGACACTTGGCAAAGACGTTTGTACCGTCCAGTCGATCCGGTTCAACTGCCATTTAGGCACTCATTTAGATGCGCCGTCCCATTTTATTAAGGGCGGTATAACTGTAAACCAGATTCCACTCGAAACCCTGATTGGCAAGGCGGTTATTTTGGACTTTACAGACAGGGGAGAGAACGACCTGATAACAAGAGAGGACCTTAAGAGGCATCAGCGACGCTTAGACCACGGTGTAAGAGTGCTCATAAAGACCGGGTGGGATAAGAATTTCATGCCGGTTTCATTTTATAAAGATTTTCCTTGCTTTACATTAGGGGCAGCTGAATACCTTGCCTTCATGAAGATCAGTTTGCTCGGCCTGGACACGCCTTCACCCAGCCCTGTTGAAGATCCAAACGAGGCCATCCATAAGACACTCCTTGGCGCAGGGATCGTGATCGTGGAAGCTATCAAAGGCCTGACTTTGATAAATCAGGATGAGTGCGAAGTAATCGTCCTCCCGCCTATGCTCAAAGGCTTCAGCGGAGCACCTTGCCGTGTACTGGCAGTGGTTGAAAATTGATGGACTATCGTGATCTGAGCAGCAAGTGCGGCCGCGAAAAGTTGGTCCCTGCAATCAAGAAAGGAAGGAGTGTCAAGAGTAAGTGAAGAAAATTTTCATCCTAATTCTGTTCTGGGGCCTCTGGTTTCTCAACTTTTCCGCCCGGACAATTCTTTCGCCTCTTCTCCCCGTTATAGAAGACGAGCTCACCATCAGCCATGCAATGGCGGGCGGTCTCTTCTTTTTTCTGTCAATAGGCTATGCAACCGCCGTGCTCTTATCAGGCCTGCTGTCTGTACGCATTGGTCACAAACGGACCATTGGGCTGAGTTTTGCGATTGTGATTACGATCCTTTACAGCCTGAAATATGCCTCAACCTATTATTACATTGCAGCCGGCTCACTTTTTATCGGCTTGGGTTCCGGCCTGTATCTGCCAAGTGCCATAGCCATGTTAACTGCATTTTACAGGCGCCGAAATTGGGGAAAGGCGATTGCCCTCCATGATACCGGGGCTTCTTTCAGCATACTCTTTATCCCGCTCCTGACGGTCCTTGGTCTTAGATTCATCCACTGGAAGAACCTTTTTGTGATACTATGCGGGGCCTGCCTGATCATGATAATATCTTTTTGGCTGTTTATTCCTGATATCAATCACCAGAATGATGAAAAAGTCCTTTTTTCCAGCATACTCGGTCGAATGGATTTCTGGTTTATGGCTGTTCTGTGGGTTTTTGCAACGGCGGCGAATCTTGGCGTCTACAATGTGGTTCCCCTTTTTCTGGTGAAAGAAAGGGGGATACCAATGGAAACGGCGAATGCCATTTTCGGATTTTCAAGGGTAGGGGGGTTTTTTGTGGCAATCGCGGCCGGTATGCTTGCAGATCGATACGGGGTTAAAAAAATTCTTTACATTGCGTTTCTGGCTACAGGGCTATCAACAATGGGTATGGCAACGGCAACATCCTTTTATTTTCTCGTCGTCATGCTCGTTATCCAGGCAACGGTCTGCACTGCCTTCTTTCCGGTCGGTCTTGTTGCCATCTCAATGCTCAGCAGTTTTAGTGAACGAAGCCTTTTTACGGGGGCAAGCGTAGCGGCCGGTATTTTAGGAGGTCTTGGTTTGACTCCGCTATTCCTCGGCGCCGTGGCGGATGTCTGGAGCTTTCAGGTTGGTATTTTTTCCGTCGGAGTTCTTACCACCCTTTCGTGTGTCCTTTTGAGGGGTATTAAGAAAATTTAAGTCTTTAACTGCCTAGGAGGCAGAAGCTAAAAGCATATGAAGGAGGGGATTTTGGAACAGCTCTTTTCTGATGTATTAATAGTGGGAAGCGGCGCCGCAGGCCTCAGGGCGGCTATTGCAGCTCGTGAAAAAGAATTAGAGGTGTGTGTCATTTCCAAGGACAAGCCCGGTAAGGGGACCTGTACTTTCAGAAGTGGCGGTGTATTTGCCGGCACTAGTGCTGGAACCCCCACTGAAAATCACCTGAGGAGAACTCTAAAGGCCGGGCGAGGGATTAATCAAAGGGAGTTAGTTGAAATTCTTGTTGAAGAAGGGCCCACAAGGTTAAGGGAACTTGTGGAATGGGGTATTCATGCAAAATACTATCATGGCTATTTGTTCGCTCATGGCCGTCCCCCTGTTTGGGGGGAGGAGATTGTACGATGTCTTTTAAAAAAAAGCAGATCTTTAGGAATCAAGATCTTTGGTGGGTTGTCGGTCACTAACTTAAAGATAAGCCGTGGGGTTGTTGGTGTGTTAGCCTATTCGGCGGACTCGGGACAATGGCTTGCTATTAGGGCCAATGCAGTTATCCTTGCAACGGGTGGGGCCGGAGGGGTCTTTACCTCCGCCATGATAATCCACAGAGGATATTGGTAGAGGGCTATAGCCTGGCACTGGATGCCGGTGCACTGCTGCAAGACATGGAATTCGTTCAGTTCTATCCGCTGTGTCTGGCTGAGCCGGGACGCCCACCATTCCTGGTTCCGCCACGTCTGGTCGATTCCGGGAGCCTTTTAAATAGCAGTGGAGAGGAAATCCTCGGAAAATATGGAATCCAGGAGCGGCCGGCCGGGGAGAGGGCACGTGATAAACTCTCGCAGGCACTATTTAATGAAATTTATATAAATGGTGAAGAAGTCCGGCTGGACCTCCGGGCGATTTCTGAAAAAGAATGGTGTGCTGATCCGTTTTCCGCCTCAACATTGGATATACTCGGAAAACGCTACGGGGCTTTGCACAGGCTTGTGCGCATAGCTCCGGCAGCGCATCATATCATGGGCGGAGTCCGCATTGATACCCGGTGTGCGACCTCCGTGCCGGGCCTTTTCGCAGCAGGAGAGGTCACGGGCGGTCTCCACGGCGCAAACCGGTTGGGAGGAAATGCGTTGACTGAGACATTGGTTTTCGGATCAAGGGCCGGCGAGGCCGCAGCTGCTTGGGCCAGCGAAAGGGCAGGAGACAAAAGCAAAATGCTTCTAAAGGAATTAGATTCATCAGGCACAGAATCTAAAGTGAAAGAGGCCGGATCAAATCTGACACAACTCAGAAAAAGATTGCGCAAGATCCTCTGGGAAGAGGGCGGTATACGCCGGAATAAGAAAGGGCTTACACGAGCCTTGGAAGAGGTAAAAGGGATCCAAAATGAGTCCCTGGGGTTACCCCTTGGAGACAATCCGTTGCTTGTGCAAAGAATACTGGAACTGCGATCCGGTTCCCGGACCGCAATCATCATCCTCAAAGCGGCACTGAAGCGAGAGGAGAGCAGGGGCGCCCATTTTCGGGAGGATTTTACGGAACAAGATGATGAACACTGGCTTGGTCATGTACAGGTACGTCTCAGCCCGGAAAAGAAGGAGGTCTGGGATTTTTCCGCTGATTTGACTGAGGCATAAAGGCCGAACCGCCGACCACGTCTCGGGCCGCGGCATGTTCGAAGGGAGGTTTTGGATAATACCGCGCTTTTAAAGACACAGGTTATGAATTGAATATCACAGCGTTTGCGATGTCTCCGGAATCTAAAAGGATATAGCAGTTATCGCCACCCTCAACGCCCAGCTTGAGAGGTGTGATGTGAATGGAG
>CAZUHR010000330.1:0-4025 GCA_964620335.1 uncultured Desulfobacteraceae bacterium | reverse complement strand
AGCGCCGGGCTTCGAACCCGTAGGTCGCAGGTTCGAGTCCTGCCGGGCGCGCCATGCTACTAATAACGATGAATCAGGGCGTGTAGCTCAGCTGGCAGAGCAGTTGACTCTTAATCAATTGGTCGAGGGTTCGATTCCTTCCACGCCCACCAATTAAAATCAAAGGGTCAGCTTCAATTGAGCTGGCCCTTTTCTTTGTTATTGGCCGTTTCCGATCTGGCTTACTATAGTCACGCAGATGGTTTAAGAAGTTTTTGCAGATGGATTGAGAAAAATCCAGCGGGATCCTCTAACCTGAAGCCGACAACGGAGTAATTTCCTTATCGATTTTGGACTCAATTACATCTTCGGCGACATCTAACTCATAGTCCATTTGAAGGCCAAGCCAAAACTGCGCAGACATGCCAAAATATCGCGCAAGCCTTAAGGCTGTATCCGCAGTAACACGCCTCTTACCCAAGACAATCTCGTTGATTCTCCGTGCCGGGACATGAAGGGCCAAAGCAAGCTTATTCTGGCTCAGACCCATCGGTTCGAGGAACTCCTTTTGCAAAATTTCCCCTGGATGAACGGGATGTAGTTTTTTTTGTTTCATGATTTACCCCTTATGATAATCGACTATTTCCACATCGAAAGCATCATTATTTCGCCAAATAAAGCAAATCCTCCATTGTTCGTTGATCCGTATCGAATGCTGTCCGGTTCTATCACCTTTGAGTTTTTCAAGTCGGTTTGCCGGTGGGACTCTCAAATCATTGATGTTAGCTGAACGATTTAGCATTCGTAATTTTCTTAAGGCTATTCTTTGCAAGTTATCCGGTAACTTCCTGGACCGCTCCCTCTTAAAAATTCTTTCGGCTTCCTTGTCTTTAAATGCCCTTATCATACAAAAACATATAATCCCTTTAACGTTAAACGTCAAGGGGAAATTTTATTCACAAATATGTTCCTCGAAAGTTTAAATTGACCCGCATAAAACTTTGAGCGCTTCTCCGCAACCATATTTACTAAATTGATCCTGGGCCTTTTGAGCGGCGCTGCACCAAATGTAAGTAAATACGCACGGTATCTATGGATTTTGGTGGTAGAGAACAACGTAAAAGGAAAAGAAGCGAGCATCATATTATCTTGCCAAAATGATGATTTTTATGATAAAGTTCCTTTGATTTGTTGTATTAACCTACAAGCCGAGGGCAGTATGGGTTAGAGAACAAAACCCCATTTCTAACATAGAGAGGTGGGGTTTTTTATCACGAAAATCACAACCCCGCATCTCATGCAAATCAATCAAAACATTGTTGGATTGAATCATGGCAGGTAAGCGTCAACATTTTATACCACAATTTTTACAAAAGGGATTTGCTAGTCATACCGATGGTGATGAAGCATTTACATGGGTTTATCGGAAAGGCCAAAAGCCATTCAATTCAAACATTAAGAACGTGGGGGTAGAGGGACTTTTCTATTCTGAAAAAGACGACCCGAGCCTTGATGACGTAATTACATCTGCGGAAGGTGATTTCGCCCAACTTATTGACTCACTTCGACAAAATGATGCTGTAGATGAGAAGGATTATGTGAAAATAGCACACTTATTTGCCCATCTTGAGATCCGAACAAGACACTTACGGCAAAGTTTTTTTACAACTGGAAACCTTTTGATAAACGAGTTTTTGGAATATCTAAGTGACCCCTCTTCCTGTAAAAATTTTATTAGGCGAATGTTAAAGAATGACCCATCGATAATTAAAACTACTCTTTATGAAGAATTAAACAAGCTGGGTCTCCCTCAAGAGTTACTTCCTGAATTAATAAAGCTGAGTGATCCCTTTATAGAATTATCTATGCCAAACATGCCAAGTCTATTAACTTATATGGCGGCTTATTTAAAGGTAGAAATGCCTGCGATACTAAAAAAAGCAACAAAAACAGGGCACATAAAGGCTCTAAACCGCGGTCTCGCACCAGATGTGAAAGTACAGCTCTTTGAAAATTTAAATTATAGGATCGAAAATTCAGAAAGCGACCTCTTGATTCTTGGGGATTCACCAGTAGTATTTCACGTGTCTGGTGATAGAGGTTTTAAGACTTTTCTAGAAAAAGGCGATGACCTTATCGCTGTTCTTTTACCTATTACTCATAGACAGCTGTTAGTGGGAAGCAAGGAAAGATACGTCCCGATATTCTCAACACTACGTCGGAAAATTGCTTGTTGTTCCCTTGAATATTTTATAGCTGGCGAAGCCAATCCTGAAAATGGCCATTTAAGTGAAGATATTTCAAAAAATGCTCATTTGCTAAATAAATCCGAAATTGAAGAGATACTCAACGATTTTATAAATGAAAAATCATCCGACAAGGCTAATCCAGCCGATGTAAAAAGCCGCACGGCTGATTAGCAGTTTAAGTGGTAAATAAGAAATGGGAAGGTATCTTTACAATATAGGTTTCTGGAAAGAATACATAAGGAGCCAATTCATAAAACAAATTGAATTATTGACTGAATCAATTCAAAATCGTCTCATTCCGACATTCGATACTATAGAAAAAGAGGCAGAGGATTTATCAGAAAAGGAGTGGGATAGGTTATGCTCTTCATGCTATTCACCAGATATCGATCCGGCTAATCTCGCCGAAAAAGCTCAAGAGGCTGGTATTGACTATTTCATGACACTTTCAGGTATTAAACAAACCTTGTTAAATATTACTGCAACCGCACTCTACCATTTGTTTGAGCAACAAATAATTTTCTTTTTAAGGCGAGAAGTCTTACACCCATCACAAGAAAATGACATCGACTTGATGAAAGTGTCTGTCTTTAAAGAACAGTTGCTTGCAAATGGTATTGATATATCTTCTTTTCGTTCTTGGAATAAAATTGAAGAATTAAGGGTCGTTTCAAATTCGGTTAAACATGCGGAAGGTGCTTCAGTAAGTAAGCTCCGTAAATTGCGACCTGATATGTTTAAACACCCTACTCTCAGAAACCAACCGGAAATGGACCTGATGCATAGTACCGTTTGTCGTGTTTACCTGCCTATGGCCGGTGATGATATTTTCGTACTTCAAGATGACTTATTAGATTATAAAAATGCATTAGTCGGTTTTTGGAATGAATTTATTTTCGCTTGCTCGGATTCTGAAACCAATATGACCACTTAACCATCTACTGTAAGGGATATCGGAAAAGACCGCGCAACCCCTGAGCAGTTCGTTAGCTTAAAGATATGGATCAAAATACTGTTCAAATATGGGGAGTAATTGGGACCTGGGTTGCCAGTATTGGCACCATATCTGCTGTTATCTTATCCCTTTATTTTGCCTATAATAGAGGCAAAATAAAATTGAAAGTTACCGCAGGTCACCGTCTAGTTATTACACCTGGCTTAAATTCACGGCCAGAATATTGCTCTATTAAAGTAGTCAACGCTGGCGATAGGCCAGCGAAAATAACCAGTGTGGGATGGGAAACAGGCCGGTTTAAAAATAAAAAGCATTTTGTCCAGCTTTTTGGCACCCCCGGCTTTGATGACATACCGAAGGTTCTTTATGAAGGCGAAGAAGCAAACTTTATGGTGCCCCTGCGCTTCAAGGGCAACGATGAAGACTGGATTATTAGGTTTCCAAAGGAGTTGGCGGGCGATAAAGGTAACTTAAGCTACATCAAAAGACTTAAAGTTGTTGTGGGGACCTCGGTCGGCCAAATGTTTAGGACCCGAGTCGAAGCCAATCTAGTCGAAAAGCTTCTTGAGTCGTACGAAGCTAACAAGCAAAATTAGTTTAATCGCAAATTCCTCCGTGCTCCATTTGCTCCTATTATTTGAGGCAGGTAGCCCTAACCTTTTCTTAAATCATCTGTAAAAAACTAGATCCAAAAAATACTATACAAATGTATAGCATTTCAATTTTCCTAATCTCCGTCCGCGTATAAAAAAAGCTGCTTTCGCCGCGCAAAAATTTCTTAAACCATCTGGAAATTATTTGAGCACAAAAAACCTGTTCCATTTGGCAGTTGCTAATCGGCT
>CAZUHR010000329.1:0-4048 GCA_964620335.1 uncultured Desulfobacteraceae bacterium | reverse complement strand
AGCAAGAAATTTTTCCGGATCGATGCAACCTTCCGGGGCCACCACGCCTTTCACCGTAACGTCACCGGCATCCATCATCAGGGCGGCGATTGATGCGGGAAGGCCCGTTCCCGGCGCCATCCTGCCCACTATGTCGGCGGTGTATGTCACACGCTTTCCCTGCCTCTCACCTTTTACGATTACCTTCAGACCGGAAGCGGCAGGTCCATTATCCCTGCTTTTGGGGATCGTGTCCCATAGTTTCAACGTCAGGTCATATGGTGTCACCTTTGTCCCTCTGACATCCACGGGTTCAGTACTGAGAAAGCCTGTCTGCTTCTGCTCCTTAATCAATTCATCCACCCATAACGGTATGAGGGCCCCTTTTATAACCACCTTTTTGACCCCCTCGATGTAGCGGGGTATCGTGATCGGCTGCGGATGGCCCACATAGCGAACCACACAGGTGCCTAGGGGTTCAAGAAATTGAGCCGTCTCCTCGCCAGTACCACCGTCTACGTATTCAAGCTTGCCATCCAGGTACTGGGGTATTTTACCCGTAACCATGTGGAGGCTATGATCCCATGCGGCACCGGAGAGCTCGGCGATACTTACCACCCAGAATAAGTGGATTTCGTCAACACGATCCAGTTGACTTGCATACCATTTGACTAATACGTTGTTCGTCCCCGGGTCAGAACCCATTCCCGTTAGGACGGTTATCCCGGCCTCTTTGGCGGCCTTATCGATGTCAGCAGAAGAAAAAAGGATGGGAACGGCCTCATAGTCATCGCAAATGTCAATATAATTGACCCTTGCTTCAACCGCCGCCCTGGCCACCGCCACAGCCGTCTTGTAGAAAGGCCCGGCGCAGTTGATGACAACATCGTTTTCTCTTATTGCACCGACCATGCCATTATTATCGTTTACATCGATTTTGGTGAGTGATACCTTACCGCTTGCACGTAGCTTGTCCTGAACCCTGTCCAGGTCTATATTGATATCACCAAGAGTGACTTTTGTAATTTTCTCCTGCTTGATGAGATCCCGGGCGACCCCCTGGCCCATACCTCCCGTTCCGCCTATCACTATTGCCCGCATTCACGTTCCTCCTTGATAGAATATAATTTCACCTGGAAAAATAGTCCAGGCAAGTTTGATTCCACACATTGCGGAAAAATCCGAATTGACTCCTGCCTTTTCAAGCACCTTAATCCCTTCAGGGACGACCGATCCCCTCGTCGGGAATCACCGCAATTCTGTAGGTTGCCATTCTTGTTACCTATGGATGTTTTGTCGTTTTTACACCTTCAGCCCATCTTTGACAACCTTCTTTACGCCCCTTCGCCGATCCATTGCAAATTTGAGCAAAAACTCTTTTATAGCAACGGTGGATAATTTACCCCTTGAAATGTTTACCCCGTGAAATGCGTAGCCTATTAACCGGGGCAAAGCCTATTTCACAACGGCAGAGCCAATTTGATCGGGGTGTGCCATATCTGCCCCGGGACATAATGTCTTTTCGCTCCTAAAAAAGTTCTATAGGGCGTTCTTCTTTCACAGGCTGCCCGGTAAGGACAGCCTGGACAGGGTTTCATAGGACGGTCTCGTGCACTAAGGGTAAAAAAATCAGAAAAGCTTTATTACTCGTTCTCCCCATAGTACAGTTCAACGCCCCCAAGCACATAAAAATCCGCCACCCATTTGGAGAACCATTGGGGAAAGAATTCCTCCTTAAAGGCCTTCGTCTCATGTGCCTTGTTCCATTCCTCGAGGCTGGTTGCATCCAAAATGCCGATGTATTTGTATGGCGGACTTGTGGGGCTCGGCTGTTTGCCTTCCTGACCATCACCCTGTATTCCTCCCATCATTTTGAGCAATGTGAAACTTTTCGATCCCGGCAGCCCAAGCAACAGGGGTCCTTTGTAGTCTTCACACCATTTTACATAGTCCTCTTCCGTTACATCGTCCCTTAGGTTGTAAAGAATGATTTCCTTGGCCATAATTAAACCCTCCCTTTTTGATTGTATAGTTAGAATGGATAATGGCGTGGGGTTAACTGCATGCTTATCCAGCGCAGTTCAGTGAATTCCTCTAATGCGGCGCGGCCACCAAACCGGCCCCAACCACTATCCTTCACGCCGCCAAAGGGCACCTGCGGCTCATCAGAAACAGTCTGATCATTTATGTGAACTATCCCGGATTCAATACGCTCGGCAAGGGCGAGGCCCTTGGCGAAATCGCGGGTGACAACAGCCGCCGAAAGCCCGTAGGCAGTATCGTTTGCTACAGCTACGGCTTCATCCTCGCTCTCGACCTCAACCACCGAGACCACCGGGCCGAAGGTCTCCTCACGTGAAAACGGGGTGCCGGCCTTTACATTGATCAGTACTGTGGGATAGTAACAGAGCCCCTCGAATTTACCCCCACACAGGATCTTAGCGCCATCTCGGACTGCGGCATCCACGCTTTCCTTGATGCGGTTGAGTTGCTGTGTATTGATAAGAGGGCCAATTATCGTGTCGGGTTCCTTCGGATTGCCGACCTTGAATGTTGAAACCTTGTTGACAAATTTTTCGGTAAATTCCCGGGCTATCGGTTTTTCGATGATGATCCGTCGGGTGGACATGCAGATCTGTCCCTGATGGAGGAATCCGCCGAATGCTGCGGCGTTCACGGCGTTATCAATATCTGCATCGCGGAGTATGATCATCGGGTTCTGTCCGCCCAGTTCCAGGGCCACACGCTTAAGGTACCTCCCCGCTTTTTCTGCGAGCTGACGGCCTACTGCGCTTGAACCGGTCAAGTTGATACGACGCACCTTGGGGTTTTCGATGAACTCGTCTCCAATATCCCCGCTTCCTCCAGGTCCGTTCGTGACCAAATTCAAAACACCCTGTGGAAAACCTGCTTCGTGAAAGACCTCTGCAATTACTACACCGCCTGATGCGGCCGATTCCATCGAAGGCTTGAGAACCGCTGTATTTCCGTATGCAATAGGCATGCAGATAGAGCGCAGCGATAGGATCAGCGGTGCATTCCAAGGCGCTATACCTGCAACGACCCCTACGGGCTGGCGTATAGCCATATAGAATGCGCCCGGTATATCGGCGGGGATAATCTCACCGTTATTCTGGTGCGCTTGCGCTGCAGCTTCGCGGAGTAAACCAGGGGTAAAACCGGCCTGAAACATGGCAAAACCAAAGGTGCAGCCGGTTTCCTCGGCAAGGATCGTCACGATCTCGTCGCTTTTCTTCTCGAGTATATCGGCAGCCTTTAAGAACAAGGCCTGGCGCTCAGCCGGAAGCGTATGTGACCACCCGGGAAATGCTGCTGCTGCCGCTTCAACAGCACGCTTGGCGTCGGCTCTTTTTCCAGCGGGAGCTCGTGCAAAAATCTCACCTGTGTAGGGGTTGAGTTCGTCGTAGGCTTCGCCGTCGAGTGCGTCAACCCATTCACCGTTAATATACATTTTGTATTCTCTTGGCATTGTGGTTCCTCCTTTTCGAGTATTTCTCAAATTAGATAATGGGTGATCGTTGATTTGCCTCTATCCACCTCCTTTCTAAGGTATTTGAATGGACACGAAGCCCTGGAGCAAGACTTCCACTCAGATCGTCCCCTGAGAGGTCGCGGCCTTCACCGCCCTCACCAGACAGTGCGTACCTTTGATTCGCCCCACGATCTCCCCTGATGTATCGGTGAAGTACATCCGCTCCAGCTCCTGTGCATCCTTGTGCTCACTTAATAAAAAATTCCTTTTTGACGCAAAAATTGAAGTTTTAAGCCCTAATCCTGATGTTATTCAGAACATCATTCATTTGTTGATGTGGTCAATTCAGTTGTTGCGATGACCTATTCTGCCTTATAGATATGAACATCATGCTGTGGGAATGGAATAGCTATGCCCTCGGCGTCAAAGCTCTTCTTAATCTTCTCTTGAATTGCAAAGAATACGTCCCAGTAGTCGGCTGGCTTGACCCAAGGTCTCACAGCAAAGTTCACACTACTGTTAGCAAGCTCCAATACACTGATTGTCGGGGCTGGCTCTTGAAGGATCCGGTCATCC
>CAZUHR010000328.1:0-4069 GCA_964620335.1 uncultured Desulfobacteraceae bacterium | reverse complement strand
CAGTTTGGTATCCCGCGTTAGCGGGACTACAGTGCTTAATTAAAACAGAATGGATATCAGATCAGCCGGCAAAACGGATACAGGGCTAAAGAGGAAGGTAAATGAGGATAGCTATCTCATGGCATCTGATCTTGGGCTCTATGTTATTGCAGATGGAATGGGTGGGCACAAGGCGGGTGATGTGGCCAGCTGCATGGTTGTTGAGACCATCGAGGATTACTGGCGGAAAGTTAAATCAGGAAATCCTCCTGCTTTTCTGGAACACATACAAATGGATATCTCAAACAGTGCAAAACATCTTGTCAATTCCATTTCGTTGGCAAATATCATAGTGTATGAAGCCCAGAAAAAGCCTCAATACTACAGGATGGGATCCACAATCGTCGCCCTGCTTCTGGAAGAGGACACTATCTGGGCTGCAAATGTGGGTGATAGTCGTATATATTTTTTTGATCATGGAGATCTGATCCAGGTCTCCGAAGAGCATTCCCTGGAAACTGAACAAAAGGCTATGGGCATTATTGGCCCTGATGCAAAGAACAACACGGTGACCAAGAATGTGATAACCAGGGCAATAGGGCAGCAAGAGAGAGTCAAGGTATTTATTACCCCCATTCAGCCAAAGGCGGGCA
Source organism: uncultured Desulfobacteraceae bacterium (assembly GCA_964620335.1). Lineage (GTDB taxonomy): Bacteria > Desulfobacterota > DSM-4660 > Desulfatiglandales > Desulfatiglandaceae > JAFDHL01. The sequence continues at coordinate 3,437 of CAZUHR010000328.1, read as the reverse complement.
ACATCATTCTCATGTGCTCGGACGGCCTGACCGATTATACGTCTGAACAGAATATCAGTATGGTTATAGATGACTTTTCTACTTCCTTGGAGAGAAAGGTGGATGTGCTTATTGATGGTGCCAAACGTGGTGGAGGTGGTGATAATATCTCGGTAATACTATTGGAAGTACTGGCAGAGCGGAAGTGGAATAAATTCAAGAAAAAGATTAAGATATAAGCGTTTCCCTTCTGTTGCTAAATATCCTTACCTCATCAATGCCCTGGCCCATAACATGATGTAAGGCTCCAGGTGCATCAAGCCTTTGCTGTCTTGGCATACAAAAGACATATCTCATTTTATGATATATTTTCAAGTTGTTTTGGAAGCAATGTCCCCCTTTATGCATTACCACCCCTTTGTAACAAGAATTTCTGGAATAGGATAATGTTTTCGGTTCAGACAGAAGATTTTGCCCCCTGTTTGCATTACCGTAGCAGCGAGAATTGCATCATTAATATCTATTCCGTGGCTCGGATGCCATTTGCGGTATAACGAAGCAGCCTTATCAATACGGCTTTGGTCAACATATTCTGTTTTAAATTGAGATAGAAACAACATGGTGGATTCTTCTTCGTCCGGCCGCATAAAAAATACTACTTCTGCCCGCTGCATGGCACCTGTCCATAATTCGTACTCATCACCATCACGAAGACGTCTCAAAAAATTTAGCGCCTTGCGCTTTCCCCTAAGATGCCAAATCAGAATATCCGCATCAATGTAAGCTCTCATTTTTGGTGCCTCGTCATCGCGCCCTTAAATGCCTTTCGGGATTTATCGACAAGTTGTTCGGCAGACTCCTTCCGATCCCATGAACCAAAAGTTTGTTCAAGGATGTCGAGGTTCTGTTTCTCCTCGATCTTGTTTGCATACGTTTCAACCGCACTTTCAATAATCTTCTTTTTTGAAGTATTCAAACGACGGGCAAGATTAGCAATGCGTCTGACCGTGGATTCGTCAACTCGTGCAGATATTACTTTATCCATTTGATTCCTCCTGTTCTTACGTAAGAAATATAACGTAAGAAACCACCTGGTGCAAGAAAAATGGTGCCCATCCGCCCGGCAGGGATTTCCTTTATACCCTATCAATGCCCTCTTGACTCGTGAACTTCTTTCAGCACAAGTTTGAAAAAAGTTTGCATATTAAGCAATTATTTTATGTTTTACATCACTACTGTCCGGTTAGATTGAAAAATAAATATTTTTCATTGATAAATCATTGATATTACGGATACCGAGAACCAATACTTTTTTCAAGTCGATAACACCGAAAATGCCGCTAACGCATTATAATATCAAGAAGTTAAATGGTATCCATAAAAGCTTAACCGGACACTCAGTATTTATAGCGGCACGTTTATCAGGGCCTGTGCCCGAATACTGGGCTCATTCGAAAGTGATCGTTAGTGCTCTTCTTTTCATAATTCGGTAAGCGCTTTCAACAGCATATTTAACCTTGTCAATTTTGTATCAGCCTGTTAAAACTGAAACAAGAATTGACGGGGAAAGTAGACAGATCTTTTTTAGGCAATGTCAGGTAATAGAATAGGTTTCAGATAATTCTCCGTCTCATTTAAATAAAAGGCCCTTCATAGCCCTATTATGGCTGCCTTGGCAAAATCAAAACAAATAGCTTGTTCGAGCCTGTTTCTTGAACTCTATCATAAGAAAAAAACCGGGGTGGTGACCCTTAAAAACGATAGGTTTAACATCAAAATCTATCTGAACAAGGGTCTTCTTGTTCACGTTGAAGGGATTGACAGAGAGACACGGCTTATCCAGGAAATCGCCAAAAGAAAAGAGCTGGACCCCAGCCGGTTAAACGAATTAGAAGAGATAAAGGAAAAGGATCCTCTTTCTATAGGCCAAAGGCTCATTGACCTTGGATTGATGTCCCAATCAGGGTGGGACAGATTTCTTGTTTTCAGGGCAAGATATCATCTTGCAAGGGCAATAATGATGGACGAGGTTGAGCCTGAGTTTACAGAGACTTCCACTCCCGTCCCCACGCAAAATCCTGTAAATCGCAATTTCATGGAACTCTTGGTGGACACAATAAGAGACATCAAAAACAAGGGGTTTTTCGAGAAATTCGTTTCGGGCCCTGATGCCGTTTTCCAGAAGACAGAAGAAGGACAAAATTTAGAGGACTGGGTCACGCTAACGTCCAACGAACAGGTAGCCCTTTCGGTTATTGACGGACAAAAAACCTTAACTGATATCTCATCATCTACCGGCTTGAGCCCTGAAGATCTCTATCAGGCCTTTTATCTGCTATTTTTCTTGAATCTCATTTACCCGGTACAGAAAAAAGGGAAACAGAAGGAAGTCGCCGATTATTCGGAATTCCTCAAGCTTTACATTGATTTTATGAAAATTACTGACACATATTTTCGGAAAGAAATGGGCCAGCAGTTTGAAAAGATATTTTCACAGTGCGTAAAAGAGCTAATTGGAAAAGGCGACAAGTTTTTTCAGGGGATCGATACATCCGATGAAGCTTACGAGAAAGTGGCAAGCAGGATCTTTGACCGTTTTTCCAGCCTCCTAAATTCAGGCGAGAGCCCGCTGAGCGTTTTTACCTCTTTAAACAAATTCATCTACCTTTTGATAATGAGGATGAAAAAGTCACTTGGGACCGGGATTACGGAAAAGGCCCTCAATGAAATGCTGAAGGTGGTGACCTATGTGGAAAAATACGGTCACGATCAGGAAATGATGAATTATATAAGGGGAAACCTGGAGGATTACGCGCGTCAAGTCGGATCTTGAGTAAAGTTCATATCAGACAACCTTTGAAAATGCTATTGTCTTGAGTTTTTGAAAGGAGGCGGTTATGGGCCTAACACCCCAAACTACCATTTATCTTTTGATGCTGGTTATCTATATAATTATCATTTATATTTTCGATCACGCCAGAAGGAAGTACAAAGGTGGCACAATTGAGATGGTTATCAAGCTGATTTTAATCAACACTTTTCTGCTTCTTGCGGCAGACTACACATATCTTTTGGGGTTTCTTGGTTTAGAAATAGTTTCCATATTGCAAACGGTTCTGCGCCTTGCCGCCATGTGTGCGCTTGCCTTTGGCGGTTTGAGACTCATCTCACCCTAGGAGGCTGTCGGAAAACCCCCATCTACAGCGTTATCCTCATCCCTCGTCACTGCGGCGTACCAGTATGTACGCCTCATTCCTCGGGATTTCGGATGGCTTGTATCTGGAGATTTTCCATCAGCCTCCAATAGAATCGATTCCCCGACAGGCTCCTAGTTTACCTTCGCGTGTGAGGGTTATTATCCGGCGTAAACTTTGCGAGGAATGTGCCGATTTACGCACACGCCGCACTGTATTCATTGGCGCACCGGGTAAAAGCCTTCGGGAAGATATCTATTTTGC
>CAZUHR010000327.1:0-4078 GCA_964620335.1 uncultured Desulfobacteraceae bacterium | reverse complement strand
TTCTTTTGATATACGGATCCCGTGCCAGATAAACGACTCCTGTGCCTCCCTGGCCAAGTTTTCGCAAGATCTTATACCGTCCCACAGTATCTGATTCCTCAAAATCAGTCATTAATTCCTTTTCAAAAAAACTTTTTGCCATTCTTGATAACCTCGTAAAAAGTCGCTCCGGGCCTTTTCACTCGGCGGGGAAGGGTGTCTCCTCCCCCGCCATTTGAAGTAAATTCAAATGGTTCCACCTTCACCCAGGCCGGGGCTTACCCGCCCTCGACCTATTGACGGACTTTTTACGAGTCCGTCATTCTTGATTCCTCGAGAATTTTGGTCCCCGCCTATCGAGACTGTGTCGTAATCCCTCCCGGTCATTGCGAGCGACCAAAGGGAGCGCGGCAATCCCTTTAATTTTGACGTGTTACGAGATTGCTTTGTCGCCTGGGGCTCCTCGCAATGACATTATGACCCAGCCTCATCTGGCAGGGATCGTAGTTCCGATTAAGATCAAAGGCATCAGGATTCTAGTCAATTACTTAAGGATAGGATTAAAAGTTTGCAATGCAGTATAGGGTACGGTCCTTTGGGTGTCAATGTAGAAGGATGCCCCCTGATGTGAATAAAGATATTCAAACTTGACGGTGGATTTTGGGTGATAAGATTGGTCAGGCCTCAGAGTATGGGTTTTAAATCGGGATTTATATCCTACCTGTTAGTTTCCCAACTGTTGATTTAAAAGTATTATAGCAACTACTAATTGCCGAAAGCTGAAACACTAAGCGGAACCAGCTTTCCTTTGCGAATATCTGCCAAACCCTTGTCAGTAGGCCGGAGGTAAGGGAGGCCTGTAAACGACAAGGTCTGAAGAGTCAATAAAAAACGGGGCAGGTCGGAGCCCAAACTTCGGCATGCCTTTTCAACTTCTCGCATTTCTCTCACGATTTTCGGCAACGGCTCCGGCGAGATGATTCCACAAAGGGGCAAGGCAAGTTGGGCGGTTACTTCCTTGCCTTTGACTACCACCACTCCACCTCCCAGGCTGATGAGCCTATTGACGGCAACAGCCATCTCGCTATCAGAGGCACCAATAACCAGGATATTATTGGTATCCCAGATAAGGCTTGTGGCAATCGCGCCTTTTTGAAGACCGATCCCCTTTACAAAAGAAAGCGACGGGCCGCCATCTGCTTCACTTTTGTTGAAAACCGCCGCCTTAAGTATATCTTTCTCAGGGTCTGCAACCCATTTTCCCCCAATTTCCTTCATTTGACAGATCGTCTCTTTTGTAATGGTATTGTTGGCGATTTCCACTACCCTGACTTTAGCGTTCCTTTCCTCGGCGGTAATTCGAAATTGACTCGGACTGACCTTTTTTAGAACAACAGAGCGCCGGGCTTCACGCGGATAAAAATATTCCTGGAGTTCAACGGTCAGTTTTTCATCTCTGGCCACTGGGCGACCCGCAGCCCAGACCTGATGGCAATGAAAGTTTTCCAGGTCATCCACCACTACCATATCCGCTACTTTCCCGGGAGCCAGCCCTCCGAGGCTCCTCAATCCGAAATACCGTGCAACATTAATCGTTGCCATCTGAATTGCCTTAATGGGCTCAAAACCAAATGCAACAGCCTTTTTCAGGAGCAGGTTCATTCCACCAGCAGAGACCAGTTCTTCCGGATCCGCGAGATCCGTAACCAACATAACGCTATGCAGGTCTACAGCTTTCTTGGCAATCCCTGATATGGCCTTCAGTTCCCTCCTGACGTAACCTTCCCTGATCATCACGGCCATACCCAGTCTAAGCCTATCCAGAGCTTCATCCAGATCTGTAGCCTCGTGACATGAAGAGGTCCCTGCTGCAGCATAGGCCACAAGCTTTGCATTCCTAGCACCGGCCGCGTGCCCTTCCCTAGTCTTTCCAATTACATCCGAAAGCTGGTACTGGCTAATTGCCCGTTCTTCGAGGCCAACGATGTTGGGCCAGTATGTTTCTCCGACCCCGAGACAGCGGTCAGTGTCAAGGAGCTTACGGAAAAACGAGGCTGGAAATGCTCTGCTGGTCTCAAGTTCGGGAAAGGGCGGTACAAGAGGCGGTGCCAGCACGAACACCCTCAGCGGGAGATCCTCTGTCTCCTGCAAGAAATACTCAACCCCCTTCACCCCATAGGCATTTGCAATCATAGCCACTTCTGAGACGGCCGTGGTGTTTCCGTAGGCCAATGCATATTCCGCATAGGACTTCACCTTAAAAATGCTGTCCAAATGTGTATGACCGTCAATAAATCCCGGAAGCAGAAAGCGGCCTTCAAGCTCATGGACTATGGTTTTCTCGCCAATTATTGGTGAGAAAGGAGGCCCTATGTACACGACATAATCACCTTTGAAAGCCACCCATAATTCCGGAATAATCTCCCCGGAATAGACATTAACCAAATGCCCGCCCGTAAAAACATAATCTGCATGGGCTTTCCCAAGGGCCGTTTTTACCATCTCAGTCCTTTGCTTCTGATTCATGGGTATCCTTCTCATCTTTTATGGGAGTTTTTTATAGATACTTAAAATTACAAGCGGTCCTAAAAGGCAGACGCTTACTTCTTGAAAAGAGCCTCGAGTGCCCTTTTGGCTTCCTTTGTTCTGTCCATCTTCCCCCGACGCGAGCCTTTCGGGATGAAGAACTCACAAAAATTTGCCCTCTCCTTATCCACGATCCGTTCCGCTGAAACCTCCCTGCATTCATTATAGGCGTGTGTATCGTAGAATTCGCATTGCTTACAGCTTCGAAGATCTCTGTTGCAATTGGGACATGTATCGTTTCTTGCAATCCTGTCTGTGATAACAATCGTCTCTCCGCAAAAGACACAATTCATGATCTCAATTCCCCCGTCTAAAAAAGGATTGATAAGTCCCTTTAAAGTATTTTTATTCAGAATTAATAATCCCTGCCCTTGCCTATCCCTTGTTTCCCGAATAAGTGAGTTTAGTTAAAATGGAATTTTGACAATTTTAACGTTACCGGATAATATCTATTCATGGATTCGGGCAAACCAGACTTCACTCTTCTTGACCATACAGCAGATATGGGAATCCTCGTTCGCGGCATAAATCTAAAAAACCTCTTCGAGGAAGCCGCCAGATCAATGATGTACATCATGCTCACATACGCACCAGGCCTTGAAGAGACCCATGCCGTTAAAGTTTCGATCAAAGGTAATGACCTACCTGACCTTATGGTCCGCTGGCTTGGTGAAATACTCTATCTCTTTGAAGGGGAAAAAACAGTTGTCACAGACACTTTCGTTAGTGCCATTTCCCCATCACAGCTTGAAGCAACGCTACAAACGATCCCCTTTGACCCGAACCTTCATGAAATACTTAGAGAGATCAAAGCTGTCACCTACCATCAAATCGAAGTCGCAGAAAAAGATGGCCGCTGGGAGGCCAGGATTATTTTTGATCTGTAGAAAAGGCCCCCTCAAACCTTATAATCACACCTCTATAGGTGCCGACATGGAAATTAAACTGGAAAAACTTGATGAATACCGATGGCTGATCCCTAAAACCGGTCCAATGCACGTACCCGGCCTTATTTTTTCAAACAATAAGCTCATGAAAGCGGTTAAAGAGGACCAAAGTTTGACCCAGGTGGCCAACGTCGCCACATTGCCAGGAATCGTGGGGCACTCAATGGCCATGCCCGATATACACTGGGGCTACGGGTTCCCCATCGGTGGCGTTGCAGCCTTCGATCTGGACGAAGGCATTGTTTCTCCTGGCGGAGTTGGCTACGATATTAACTGCGGTTGTCGGCTTATAACGACCCTTCTGAGGGCTGATGAAATCCGACCGGTTCTTAAGGACCTGATATTGGCCCTGTTCAAAGATATTCCCACCGGTGTGGGCTCCACCGGTCCTCTTCACCTGTCAAAAAAAGACGAGGCCAGAGTGGCTGTTCAGGGAGCAGCCTGGGCCGTAAAAAAAGGGTTCGGAACAACCGAAGACCTAGATAAAACAGAGGACCGCGGTGCCATGGAAGGAGCAGATCCGTCTTTATTGAGTGAAAGAGCCATGAAAAGAGGCAAAGACCAGC
>CAZUHR010000326.1:0-4090 GCA_964620335.1 uncultured Desulfobacteraceae bacterium | reverse complement strand
CGGCCCACGTGGGTCAGGAGTATCGGTTTACCCCCCTTTTCAATTATGAAATTGATCGTCCCAAAAGTCGAATCAATGCGATACGGATCTTCGATCCGACCTTTCTTAACCACGTTGTGATCCACACGTACCAGTACGGTCTTGTCCTTTATTTCCGCCTGTTGTATAAGCCTAAGGCGCGGATCCAATCCACTTTTTTTCATTTTCAACCTCTTCGTATTAGATTATATTGCCGGACATAAAATTCTGTACCTAAATTTATAAGCCTTTTCATCATCCTGAATCAAGATGAAACTGAACTAAAAACAGGGAGCAATCAATGATCGTAAGAAATATCAAAGACAAGGAAGTCCTGGATACCACATACCTTGCCCACGGTGGAGCCATTGCTCAGATGATACTTGACCGCAGGACATTGAAAGAGATCGGTTTTTTGGCTGTAGCCACATTGGCGCCGAGCAAAGAGATCGAGGCTCATATTGATCCTATGGAGGAAATCTATTTCATTATGAGCGGATCGGGTGAGATGCACGTAGACGATGAATCAAGGCACGTTGGGCCGGGCGACGCCACATGGATTCCTGTCGGTTCCAGTCACAGTCTTTTCAATAGCGGCAATGAGGCTCTTGTCATCTTGGTGGTTGCGTCACCTGCCTGGTGAGGATTTTCATTGAACGTTCTGATTATTAGACCGGGGGCCATGGGGGATACCCTCATGGTTTTACCTTCCCTTGTACAGCTTTCGGGGGAAGCAGTCTTCACTTTTGTCGGTCGCCAGCCCGGCCTGGATTTTGTACGGGATTTTGTCCACCAAGGACTGGATATGGAGGCAGCAGGATGGCATAGGCTTTTCATGAAGACTCCGGACGATAAGGGTCTGCCGGTGTCCCAAGCAGATCTGGTAGTAGCCTTTTTCAGTAATGAAGCTGCCAATATCAGTAAAAACCTGAAGGCATATTTTCCCGACGCTCCTATCCATGTTTTTCCATCTTTTTCACCTGAAGGCACTGGGCTCCATATGGCCCGATATCTTGCTGAATGTCTGAAATCGACAGGGCTACCTGTTGATCCCGATAGATCTGTCAAAAAAGCCACTGCAGAGGCGCTCTTTGGAGAGGCAAGTCAATTGATTGCACGAGACAGAATCGTATTTCATCCGGGCTCAGGTGACCCCCTAAAGAATTACCCCCCTGATTTCTGGCTGAAACTGCTTGAAAGATCCGGTCATGAGAACAAATTGCAGGGTTTGAAAAAGACCATTATGTTGGGGCCTGCAGAGGAACACCTGGTCCCCTTTTTCAGGGAAAACCGGCTGAATTTTGGAATGGAAATAAGCCTTTGTCCTGATAAAGAAACTCTTACACTGCTATTGAGGCAAGCCGCCTTATACCTCGGACACGACAGTGGCATAACACATCTGGCTGCAATGCTGGGAACACCAACCATTGCACTGTTCAGGGCAAGCGATGTAAATCAATGGAGACCACTGGGGCCGCGAGTAGAGGTCATTGACAGCACAAAGACCGGCCTGAAACTCGTTGGAAGGATACTTGATGTATCGAAAACCCTCATCATAAAACAAGCGTCCGACGTGATGAACAAATGAAAATTTTCAATCAATGCCCTTTTATCTTGTCATGAATACATTGATTTTGATAGCCTGACAAAAGCCATCAGAGGCACGCTTCGGTCAGCCCCTGCATGCGGGTCCTTAATTTCATAGAACGGCCTGTGAAATTGTGGGTGAAACCCTTTGGGTCGGCAGTCGGCATAATCACGAGACAGAGTGTTATTAAGAGCCTCTTCGTCGTGGCGTTGGCCTTTACTGCCTGTCCGGCGGACTAATATTTGCGGGATTGGGGGCGTTCGACTATTCCGCCAGAGGCGGGCAAGCTCAGAAGAATTTGTGATGCGTCTTTTGAAAAGAGACCCCCATGGCACCGTAATTAACAATCCACTTTTCCAAAAGGCTGAATTGATATGCTTTATCTTATTGATCATTGTGTCTGTCCTTTCCAAAATGTCTAATTAGGAGGGAACCATGGAGACCATAGAAATTATTTTCGCCCGCGAAATCCTGGATTCAAGAGGGAATCCTACGGTCGAGGTAGAAGTGGGGCTGAGTGACGGAAGTCTAGGTACCGCTGCCGTGCCGTCCGGTGCCTCAACAGGCAAATATGAGGCTGTTGAATTACGAGATAAGAGGAAAAAGCGCTACATGGGAAAAGGGGTCGAAACGGCTGTCCAAAATGTTAATCAAGTCATCGCACCCGCCCTTGTGGAAATGGATGCCACTGACCAGCGCATGATTGATAAGGCGCTTATTGAATTGGACGGGACCCCCAACAAGGGAAAACTTGGAGCCAATGCTATATTGGGCGTTTCCCTGGCTGTCGCACAGGCTGCGGCAGATTCGCTTTTTATGCCCCTTTACCGCTATATCGGTGGGACTAACGCGTGCACCCTCCCCATGCCCATGATGAATGTTTTGAATGGAGGTCTCCATGCTGGCAATAATGTGGACCTCCAGGAATTTATGATCATGCCTATTGGCGGTAAAACATTTAAGGAGGCCCTACGTATCGGCGCGGAAGTCTTTCATGGTCTAGCTGCTGTTTTGAAAGAAAAGGGTCTTTCTACGGCCGTAGGCGACGAAGGGGGTTTTGCCCCTGATCTCAAATCCAATGACCAGGCCGTGGAGATGGTTCTGGCCGGAATCAAGAAGGCCGGATACCGTCCTGGAAAGGACGTGGTTTTGGCCCTGGACCCCGCCTCTTCCTCTTTTTTTAAAAACGGAAAGTATGTGTTTTTTAAATCCGATCAATCAAAAAGAACTGGCTCCCAGATGATCGACTTTTACGCTGACTGGGTAAAGAAATATCCAATCGTTTCTATTGAGGATGGTCTTGATGAAAATGACTGGACAAACTGGAAAAAGATGACCGCGAGGCTCGGAGACCTTATTCAGATCGTTGGAGACGACCTTTTTGTGACCAATACCGGGCGAATTGCAAGGGGAATTAAGGAAGATTCCGCCAACGCGGTTCTGATAAAACTGAATCAGATCGGAACCCTTACAGAAACCCTGGAGGCTATCCAGATGGCCCACCGGGCAGGATGGAATGCGATCATTTCTCACCGTTCAGGAGAAACAGAGGATACTTTCATTGCCGATCTGGCGGTTGCTACCGGAACCGGACAGATAAAAACCGGCTCCCTTTGCCGATCTGAAAGGATATGCAAATACAATCAACTCCTTAGAATTGAAGAGGAACTGGGTGATGCTGCCGAGTTTGGGTGGCCCCGGTAGTTATACTCGTATCTGCATTTAAAATAGACCGCCACCGGCTTAAACTTGTGGTCTTCTGCCTGTTTTTTATAGACTAACAGAGAAGGGGTAATAAATGGCTTATGATGCAACAAAAGACCAAGTCCTCGATAAATGGGAGAATGATAAGACCGGCCTGATTATCTCAATTAACAGGTATGGAGAAGGGGAACCAAAACTGCAGGTCGGCCCAAGAATTTACACGAGACGAGACGGAGTAAAATCCACAATAAAACCGGGTCGTCTCGGTATCGACGATGTTATTTGGCTTAACGAAGTTATTGAAGAGATCGTAGAAAAGATGAATGGGTATTTTCTCGAAGAAACTTAGCATGCTCGATCATAGAGTAGTTTTAGGTTCCCATTGTTTTTTCCATGTACCCGAGGACTTCATCTAACTGGGAAAGTGTTATCACTTGCTTTTCTAATAATATTCTTCCGATAAGTCTGTGAGTTCCTGAGGAGATATCCTCTTCCACCTGCGTTTTCAGTGCATCAACAACCTGATCAGCCGTAACAAAACCTTTTTCCAGAGCTAGGATTCCAAAACGCTTATCAAGATGAACAATTTTCATCTTACCTTTCAGGACTTTTTGTTTCTTATCTGGCATAGTTCTATATATCCGTGCGTTTCATAATGGATTGGAGAAATAATAAACTACGTCTCGCTAAATCCCCAAAAAGGGTATTCCAGGACATATTCGGCGATCTTGCCCGGACTGTTTTCCCTGCTCGCTACAAGCCACAGGGTATTCTTCTTTT
>CAZUHR010000325.1:0-4099 GCA_964620335.1 uncultured Desulfobacteraceae bacterium | reverse complement strand
CCTCAGGACGATGAAAACCAATATCAGGAATCAGATACAAACATCCTTTTCGTAAAGGGATAGGGGCTCCGTGGCTGGTAGGTGTCGGTCATGGGGCTCCTAGTATGGCTTTATTACTACTATGTATTTCAAGTATGGTTGCGGCATGGGTCGGCAGTGCATAAACATAATCAATCCGGCGGTCGCAATAAAACCCAATGGGGTCGCACCCATAGATAAAAGTCGATTGTGGCTCAAATTGCGGGGTCTGGCGCTCCATTTTTCCCGGGCCTGGCATGAAGAAGCCTAGGCCCGGGATCCGTTTGTATGCCTTTCCATAACGTATACCCGGTTCTCCATTCAGGTTGACTTCCTTTGGCCTTTGATCAGCGCTACCTGTATCGTCTGATATCAATTCCCCGTTCATTTGCGCGGGCCTCATACCAGGCCATTTCGTTATCAGGAGATGACATCAGTTCCTGCTCCGGTTTGCGCATTAGATGGATGGCCTCGGCCGGGCAGGTGCTCACGCACAGCCCGCAACTTTCGCACGCGTCCGGATCGATTTCCGCGAAGAAATAGGAGTTGACCACCTTGGATGCGGGGATGTTCAAATCGTTGATCCCCCAGAGCACACCGCAGCAGCAACCGCAGCAGTTGCAGATAAAGAAATGGCCATTTTGCACATTCCATGTCAGATGGACGAGACCGGCCTCTTCGGTCATGTTGAGCACGGCATAGGCTTCTTCCTTAGAGATGCATCGGCCCGATGTTGCGGTGGTCTGTTTTCGCGGGTTTATCCCGAGAAAATCCGTCCCATGATGGCCGAAAACATTCAGGATGCTGTTGATTCGGAGGCCGAGGCCGTGGTGTTCCTCTGCCCCTTGTGCAATGAGACTCTGAAGGAGCCGGCCGAGGCACAGGGCCTAAAACCGATTTTCATCACCCAGTTGGTCCGCATGGCCCTGGGCGAATTGCCATTTCCATCGAGCCGGTAATCCATTACAGTGGCAACCGAACACGGAACGTAACGCCCTTTTTCTTGTTCGGAAAAACTTGAATGGTCCCCCCCGGTGGGCCTCTACGATCTTCTTGACAATTGGCAGGCCCAGGCATGCCTCGCACCATGGTCTCGAGACGGCTGATCTCGTTGACCACGATCTCGAGTTTCTCTTTGTAGAGATCATGGTCATCCAGCTTTCCGGACACCTGCCGTGCAAATCCGCCGATGGCCACCAATGGTGCCTTCATGTCGTGGGCCACTTCCACCACTGTCCTGCCGATGGCGGCCAGACCCTCCGCTTTAACCAAGGTTCTGTGCTCCGTTTCCGATTTTCGGACCTGGAAGCAGAGAATCAAGGCGATGAAGACGTACACCAGGGCCGCACACAGGACATTCAAAAGGAAAAACCACGGAAGAGCTGATAGACATGCTCATGACATGGCGTCCTTCCCGGTTTAACGTCTTTTGCGGTCCGTGGATTCAGCCGGGTGAGCAAGAGTCCATAGAAAATCTGGCTCGTTATATTATCCGTGCCTCTTTCTCAGGAAAGGATGACCTAGAAGTGCTGAGCCTTCAATCGCCGGAAGCTTCAACCGCACTGTCAGTTCCCGTATTGCCGTCACGCTCCAGCTCCTTTTCGAGTCTGCGGTCGATATTAACCATGCGGGCTTCATTCTCTGCAATTTCCAGCAGAATATCTTTAATCCCCAGTCGTTCACTTATTTCGTCGAGCCTCTCGAGAGAAATTTTCTCATACACCGCATTCCCCAGTTCCGCCAGTCTTCTGGTAACCTGCGTTTCCAATCGAACCTTCTCGCGCCTCAGCCTTGTCAGTTCTATTCCCTCTCCGGCTTTTTCGGTGATTGTGTATACAGCCGATAAGGCTGCATCAAAGCCGGCTTCCATGCCTCTCTGTATTCGATCCCAAAGTTTCATGCTTATCCCTCCTCCATTCTCAATGTTATTCAAAGCCGCTCAGCTCGGGGTCTACGTAAACTGCCACCGTTAAGTACTCGTTTTTGAGGCCAATATCCTCCAGAGACAGCCTTATTTCAGATCCATGTTTTACGTTCGGAGGTATGCTCAGAGAAAATTCCTTCTCTGCACGGATCCTTCCATACCCATTACAGACCGGGCAGAAAAAATTATCCAGGAGACCTGATTTTCTGCAGCCTGGACATGGCTCCAATACCGGAATCCTAACAGGATAGAGCCCCCCGCTGGCAGCCTCCTCTGGAGACAGTATTGCCTCAAAATAAAGGTCCTTTCCCATAGATCTCTGGTGGTCTCTGTGGAAAAACCCCGGGAGAAAACCCTCCAAAAAGTCATCAACAAATGAAGAAAACGTTGATTCCATCTGATTCAGCCGAGATGTTCTGGCGTCAATTATTTCGCGGACTTTTGTTACCCTGACCGATGACCTCTTCCTTTCCAACTCTTTGTCATATTGCCTTCTCTTTATCTCGTCACTGAGTGTCTCGTACGCTTCCCTTATCTCAAGGAATCTTCTTTTGCTTTCCTGACTGTCTGTCACATCCGGGTGATGTTTTTTTACAACCGTTCGATAGGCCTTTTTTATTTTATCCAGGTCGGCGCCTTTGCTGACACCCAAGACGACATAATAGTTCCGCATATCCATTCCCTGTCAGATGATAAGGTGACAATTCTCACAAGAGAACAAATGGTTAAACACTGGACTCCTGAACCCTGAATCGTGCGCACTTCCATGGGGAAGTTACGCTGCTTTCAGCGCAATTTTAAGCGGTTGTGCCGCCTGCACCAGGGAAAGTGTCAGCCTGAGGACGCCGTCCTTCAGCTCGGCCTTTATTCCTGCCTGGTCTATAACCTGGGACAGGGTAAACTGCCTGTAATATTTGCCGGTGCGGTATTCCCTGATCACATCCACTTCACTGTCAGCCTCAAGTGGTTGGACCTCACCATTGAGGGTGAGCTGATTTTCATGAAGATCTATGTTCAGGTCCTGCGCCTTTATACCAGGCATGTCGGCCAGCAGCGTAATTTCTTTATCCGTTTCGAAGATGTCCACCGCAGGGATAAACACCAGCCCGGGCCTCGTTTGTTCGGCCGGTGTGCTCACTTCCGGTTTCTCTTTTGCCTGAAGGGCCTTGCTCTCAGTTTTCGCCATTTTGGTATCCCTCCTTTCCGGGTTAATTTGGGCTATGTTGCCCTAACGGCAATCTGTTTGGGTTTGGCCTCTTCAGCCTTGGGAAGAATGATGGTGAGCAGGCCGTCAGCACAACTGGCCTCCGCTTTGCCCGCATCAATCTGCCTGGGCAGACTCACGATCCGGCTGAATGTTCCGGCTTCCCGTTCCCTGCGATGATACCAGGCCTTCTCGTCTTCAACAGTGAGTTTCCTCTCGCCAGAAATTGAGAGGGTGTCACTCGTCACAGATATGTCCAGTTCATCGGCCTTAAGACCGGGCAGCTCGGCACGCACAAAAAAATTGCCCGCGTCTTCGGTGACATTCATTAAGGGAAAGACGCCCGCTGCGGGTTCCCCAAACCCTCTTGATAGACCGCCACTGAGCCATTCCACTTGGTTTCTCAATCGTTCCAGATCCTCAAACGGACCTGTAAAGCCCCATGCCGGCCAACCGGTTCCTCTTCTCAACAACATGACACAATCCCTCCTTTCATGACTGTTTTATCTAGGGTAAGACCAGAAAAGCCCTTTGAACAGCTTCACAAAAATCCAGGACCAGCGACTTTCATCAACCATTTTCAGAGCTTTTTCAGGTCGAGCGCATTGCGTGCATTTCTTACAGAATAAATAATCCTCATCAGAAACTTGTCAAGTGGTCCTGAGAAATTTTCACCTGAGGCAATGATGCACCATTAATATCTTCGGGTGGTTTCCTGAGTCGGAGTTTGATGCCCCGGGCATGGTGTTTCACAAGAAATTGGATTGACAGGATCTCTCCATGACGGCTCCAGTCAAAACCCATTGGTCGGTATTCTGTTCCTGGGTGTTGTTTCGTTTGTCCTGATGCTCCTGGGAGGAGCAACAGTTTCGAGAGGACCAAATCGTCATCATGAGTCACTGGGACAAGAAAAATGAGGAATGGGTGAGGAGCGTCTACCCCAAGATAGGGGG
>CAZUHR010000324.1:0-4111 GCA_964620335.1 uncultured Desulfobacteraceae bacterium | reverse complement strand
AGGGAGATATGGAAAAGATGCTTGTTGCAACACGCGGCAAGGTGTTTACTCTTAAGACAATGGACCGGTTAGTAGAGTGTACTCGTCTGAAGGAGTTCAAAACAAAATAGTAAGCTTGCCGCTCAATGCCCTAGAAAGCTTCTGAATATCGGAAGTTACTGTATTAAACAGGGGTTAAAAGATGCGTAGGACCATATAGGGAAAAAGAAGAGTAATGACTGGTTCAAATAAGCTGCCCTCAAAATGCCGAGAGTGCGCCAAGTCAAAAATATCAGACATACATCAAAAGTGTCGTTTATGTAGCGAGTTGGAATTTAAGGAATCGGTTTTATGTGATTTAAATCAATGCATTCAGGACGAGGCAGACTTTAGATGTCATGCATTTCAGCCGATTCTCAAACTGGTGAATAACTCGGAAAACGGAACTACGGAACAACACGATGCAATTCCCAAAGGACATAAGAAAAAATCAGACCTGAGATTATTCGATTCGGATAAGATTAAGTATGAGCGTGCTTTGGCCGTGCAGAAATTGAGCCGTGACCCGGATGGTGTGTACATTCAACTCAAATACCATCTCGCGTGGAATGTGAAGCACAGAATGCCTATTTTCAGTCCTACGAATCGTTTTATCGATCATGTTCATGGCATCTTCCTGCAATGCAGCGAACTGGCAGGAGGATTTGTGGCGCTGCTCTATCTGGCTCCGGATCATATTCATTTATATGTGGAATCTGATGGGGAGCTTTCGATAGATGAGATAGTGCAAAAAATTAAACGATTCTCGAACAAT
The DNA here is from genome assembly GCA_964620335.1 of uncultured Desulfobacteraceae bacterium. Taxonomy (GTDB): domain Bacteria; phylum Desulfobacterota; class DSM-4660; order Desulfatiglandales; family Desulfatiglandaceae; genus JAFDHL01. The sequence continues at coordinate 3,318 of CAZUHR010000324.1, read as the reverse complement.
TCCATAGTCGAGAAATTTCCATCAGTAAGAGATAAACTCGGTGGTGAAACTGAAGTCTGGGATGAAGCATATTTTGTGGAGACAGTGAGCTGATAGAAATGAATGAAAGAGTTTGTGAAAAAGAGAAAAGTGTAAAATCCAGAAAGTCATACTCTGAACATGATCACTAATCAGTGACCACCAGTTCTACTGGTGGTCGCTGATTTGCTTCGGGATGCCTTCAAAGAGGGTGATTGATTAACGAGGGTCGGCCGGATTTTCCGATGTCATCTTCTAACGTCCTTCAAACGCGGGCTTTCCCTTGCCTACACTGGTAAGTCCTGTCAAGGCATCGGAGGTTGAGAAAATCTCGTTTAGGTGAACAAGCTCCTGCTTTACCGCTTCGGCCAAGGGCATTTCATATCCGGTATCAATTATTTCGTTCACGAGCCGGAGTGCAATAGGCGCCTTGCCGGCTATCATCTTGGCTGTTTTGGCCTCCAGGGGATCATCACTTTCGAGGTATTTGCCATCCAGCCACGTGCCAATGTTCTCATCTGAAAAAAGTTCCTTGATCTTGAGCCACTCCGGAGGCAGTTCTTCTAATCTTCCACCCTTTTTGGGGACCAGTTTCCCCTCGGAAATAAGGGCCAGTATCTTTTCATCTATTTCCTCCGGGGCGAAGACATAGTCTACAAGTCCGATTGCAAGCGCTTCTTCTGCACTAATAAGACGGCCGGTAAATATGAAATATTTGGCAAGTTCCTTCCCGATGAAGCGGCTAGTTCTCTGGGTACCGCCGAGGCCCGGGTAGATCCCGATTCCCGTTTCAGGGAAACCCATCAGTGCCTTGGGAGTTGCGACTATCACGTCTGTAGAAAGTGCCAGTTCCAGCCCGCCGCCAAGGGCCAGTCCATCCATCTTGGCTACTACCGTCTTTTTGCTTTCGTCAATACGTAAAAACACATCCTGGCCGTATGAAGTGAAGGAATAATTGTCATCCAAGCGGTCATTTTTGATGCATTGTACAAAAAACCCTATGTCTGCGCCTGCCACAAAGGCCTTTCCTGCGGTTTCCAGTATAACGGCTTTGCTATCGGTGTCAGACTCAGCCTCCATAAATGCCTCATCCAGTTGTTTCACGATTGTTCCGTTAAGGGCATTCATGGCATCGGGCCGGGATATGGTCACTCTTCCGACGTTACCATCTCTGCGGTATTTCACATACCGGATGTCCCATGGCTCACCTTTTTCATATTGGCTACTTAAATGATGTGGAACAGTGATATCCGGCCAGGCCTTCAGGAGATCTTCAACAAGTTTATACGCCTTTTCGATTCCAAGGCGGTTCATCAGTTCAAAAGGACCTTTTCTCCAGCGCAGGCCAACCTTTGCACCCAGCTCAATATCACCCATATCTGTGACTCCCTCTTCCATAAGGGCGGTCACCACATAAAAGACCGCTGCCAGAATCCTGTCCGCTACTTTTTCGATGTTATCTTTTTCCACTTCACCGTCCAGGGGCCATAGTTCGCCCGATTCAAATTGGGCCTTGAGACCTGCGGATGGGGCGTAAAAAGGACCGAGCTGAGCTGCGAGAGATTCGCAGGAATGATTGGCGATGGGAATACCTGACACATTCATCAGCTTGAAAGGCCCCATCCCAATCCCAAAAGCGTCCATGGCCGCCTCATCAATTGTAGGAATATTTGCAAGACCCTCTTCTTGAATTCGTGTTGCCTCATTAAGCCAGGGCACAAAGAAGCGGTTGACAGCAAATCCGGGGGCATCTTTGACAAGGATATCGGTCTTTCCGGTTAGCTGAGAGAATTGTTTGCAGGCAGCAACAGTTTCCGGGGAGGTTTGAGTCCCAGGAATGATCTCCATCAGCCGGTTTTTTGCCGGATGGTAAAAGAAATGGAGACCCACGAAGCGGTCGGCGCGGTTGGTGGCCTTGGCCAATTCGTCAACGGAAAAGGAAGATGTGTTGGTTGCAAGAATAGTTTCTGATTTACACACTCCATCCAGTGTGGAAAAAAGATCTTTTTTTACCTTCATGTCTTCGAAAACAGCCTCTATGACAAGATCACAGTCCTTTGTATCTGCCAAATCAGTGGTTCCCTGAATACGTTCCATAATGTCATCAACCTGCTCGGGCCTTAATATCTTACGTTCCACTGCCTCTTTAAGGGTTGCCCGAATATTGTTGAGCCCATTTTCCACAAATTCCGGTTTGATATCTACCATGACTACAGAAAGTCCTTCTTGGGCGGTTTTCTGAACGATTCCGCTTCCCATATTGCCCGCGCCGATAATTCCAATTTTTTTCATTTCTAAAACCTCCGTGTATGTCTCAAAAATATTTTCTTCCACTTAACAGATACAGAAGGGATAGTCAACCATTGCCTCCTGCCACCATCCGGGGAGGGAAATTTTATATTGAATAACTGTCAAATCCATAGAATTTGAGCCAAAAAGTTGCGGTGTCACATCAGTTAAGTTTTTGTTTTTAAAGATGTTTTAGATGGCCGTATTAATCTGGGGCGGTGAAGAAAAATTATTTATAGAATTTACTTGACAGCAATACAAAGGCATGTATACTTACCGATCAGTATATTAATAGCGAATAAATTTTTTTGCTCTATATCCATGAACGTTCTTATTGCTTTGAGACCAAAGACCCAACTACTACTCTGGCAGGAATTACTCGACGCCATATCCCAATTTTGACCTTGTTCAGCATGCGGAATGCGTAGCTTATTGGCATCGAGCGCTGTAATTTGCATGGCATGATTTCCGGCTGAAACAAAATCTGCAAAGGTGCCGTATTCGCAATGGCGGATATTAAAGATATGATTGAAAAAGAAGGGGGTTAATCAATGAATATTCCTGAAATAATTGCGAGAAACGCCCGGCTTTATCCGAACGAGAAAGCACTTGTAGATACTAATCCGAGCAAGAACATACGAGAAGAAGTCACTTGGAGAGAATTCGACGAAAGGATCAATAGGGTCGCAAATGCACTGATCGATAGAGGAATAAAACCGGGGGATAAGGTTAGCCAGATCATGTACAATTCCACTAGATTCCTGGAGATTTTTCTTGGAATTCTCCGTTCAGGAGCTTGGGCTGCGCCCCTCAGTTTCAGGCTCACATCCGAAGAAATCGAATATTGCAATAGTATTTCTGAAGCCAAATTATTATTTTTGGGTGAAGAGTTCGAAGAAAAAGTGCAGGTTATTAGGCGTCGTCCAACAACTCTTAAAGATTATATATTCCTAGGGAAGTCGACTCCTGAGGGAATGGAAGATTATGAAGACTTCTTGTCAAGCGCCAAAT
>CAZUHR010000323.1:0-4163 GCA_964620335.1 uncultured Desulfobacteraceae bacterium | reverse complement strand
CGGAAAACCGCTCACCCTTCCTTGTTTCCATCCATATCCTTCCCCCTCCACCGCCGCAACAGAGGCTGTTTTCACGGGAGTCAACCTCGTCCATCAACTCAATGCCGGGTATACTTTTTAATACATTTCGTGGTTCATCGTATATGCCGTTGTGCCTGCCCAGATAACAGGGATCATGATAGATGACCTTCTTTTTGAATTCCTTTGTGAACTTAAGTTCTCCTTTGTCAATAAGCCCTGATAAATACTGGGTAAAATGAAAAACCTTAAAGTTGCCCCCCTGTTCGGGGTATTCCTCTTTGAAAGTAGTGTAGCAGTGCGGTGAGGTGACAATAATTTCCTTAACCCCCACTTCGTTGAAGGCGTCGATGTTGCTTTTCGCCAACTTTTTGTACAGGCTGTCGTTTCCGGCCTTTCGAACACTTTCACCACAACAGCTCTCTTTTGCCCCCAGGATGCCGAAATTGGCCCCTGTTATTTGCAATAGACCGGCGGTGGCACGTGCTACATTTTTCATTTTTGGATCATATGCGGGAGTACAGCAAGGAAAATACAATAGCTCCGTACCTTCTGAGAAGGCAGGAATATCCATATCCTTGGCCCAGTCCGCTCGTTTTTCCCTTTCCCCGCCCCAGGGATTGCCCGAACCTGTCAAGCTTCCCATGGCGGTTCGAAGGCTCTCAGGGGCCATCCGGTATTCGAGCTCAAGGATGATGTTACGCACGGACCGCATGATATCCGTAATGCCCACCTCCCGGGGACAGCGGCTGACACACATGTTGCATGTGGAACACAACCACCAGTCCTCCCCTTCCAGCTCAACCAGGCCGAACTTCGCCTCGGTAATCATCTTATGCGGCATAAATGTCCGCACATGATTCCACGGGCAGCTCACCGTGCACAATCCGCATTGAAAGCAAAGCTTAAATGCCTCTCCTCCGGCATCCTTGATCATGCCTATGGCTTCTTTGAACGGTGCTACGGCCTCCACTGTATTGCCTCCTTAGTGATCACGGATATTATCCTTTAAACTCACTTTTTACTATGCTATAAAGTTCTTCCGCCCTTAGGGTGGGGATTCTTTACTGTTCTTCTCCCGGCGCGAAAATGCGTCAAGATTGGGGTCATTTCGGATGGAAGAACTTAATTCATCTCGGCCGCTGAATGCGGAGCAATCTGAACCTTTCAATCTCGATAAACCCGGACATTTTAAGTCGATCGCATGCACCAGATTGAATAAGGAGCTGATTGTAAAGGTGCTTTATAATCCATGATTTGGGGGTTTGTCAAATTGCTTCGGCCTTTGCAAGGCCTTTCATCATTCCACATCTTTGAATAGATCCGCCCACTTGGTAAGCACCTTCTCTCTCAGTTCAGGACCAGCCACGTTTACGGGAGGAAATTTATCTTTCCAGTGATAAGGCTTACACGCGTTTATGAACACCTTGGCCGTAGTAAAATCTTTTCTTGCCCGCTTTTCCGGGTTAATCATGGGATCAAGTGGGCTGGATAAAAACCCCGGTACAATATCAATGTAATTTTCAGGATCACATCTTGTGCAAACGGCCCACAGCACTTCCTCCAAGTTCGAGGGATCAATATCTTCATCCACTGTGATAATGTACCTGCCGGTGCAGGCGCCTCCTTGCAGGAACGCTCCGGCCAAGGTGGCAACCTGTTTGGCATGTCCGAGATACCGCTGTTTGAGAGATATGACGGCGATGATCCTGTCTCCGGGTCCGTGGACATAGACCCCTCTGATATCAATCATGCCGGCCTTTTCTAACTCAGTCCATAAAAAGGTGGCCGTATGGATTGGAATAGGGAACCATGTGTTGACCGGCGGCTTGACCGGCGGCTGGCCGAAAATAATGGGATCGTTCCTGTGATATAGGGTCTTGATGTAAACGACGGGTTCCTTTCTCGTTCCTGAGGCATAATAGCCCTGCCACTCACCAAAGGGGCCTTCCGGGCGACTATCCTCATCCGGAGGAGGTGAGAAGCCACAAGCGACGATTTCAGCCGTAGCAGGTATGGGAAGCCCTGTTTCATCATCAATAATCACGTCTATTCCTTTACCCTTAATGTATCCTGCCATATCATATTCGGAAATACCCCACGGCAGGGAGATTGTCGAGAGAGCAAACAGAAGCGGGTCCTGTCCAAAACACATGGCCACCGGGCAGGGCTTACCCATTGCCCAGTATTTCTCACGCATGATCGTCGCATGTTTTCCGGGCGAGGCATAAAAAGCGAGCGTAGTCTTGTCCTGAATCATGACCCTGTAGGTGCCGAAATTAACCCAGCCATCATCCGGGTCCCGTGTAACGGTGATCACACCCGTCCCTATGTACCGCCCGCCGTCCAGGGTGTGCCACTTGGGTGCCGGAAATTTGTATATATCAATATCCTCTCCCTTTAAAACGTTTTCCCTGATAGGGCCGTCTTTCACCTGCACCGGAGCTATGGGCTCAAATCTTCTCCACTTTTCTTTCCAGTCGGCAACGCACTCAAGTTTACTCATTTCCTCGGGAAAACCAAAGGCCAATTTCTGGCCGATTTCATGATGCATCAGATTTGTGGAAACGCGAAATCCTTTCGTATAACCCTTGATATTGTCAAAGAGCAATGCGGGACCATACCGTTCCGCCATAAGCTCATTGATCGTGCCGATTTCAAGATCCCAATCAGCGCCATCAACAATGCGCAGTTTATCTCTCTTTTGCAGTTCTTCCAAAAAATCCCTCAAATTATCTATCATCAAAAGATCCTCCTTTTAAGTTTATGTTCTTCTCTTTCAATGCCGTTTACTGCTACAGCGAATTCGGTATTTCAAGCCTGACGCCTTAAGTGTGACTCCGGACTCAAGTCAAAACCGCATTAATGCTAAACAAATAAAATTCACAGATCAATTCAATAATATTAAAAAGCAATTTAATTTTATTTAATTACTTCTGCTAAGGTAATATGTTTTTGAATATTAATCAGTTAGGAACATTCTAAAATTCAGCCAAATTTATGAGCATTATTTTTTTTGATTAAAGATTGATGAAAACCCTGGAGTTCACAATAGCCACTGCAAAAGGGGCTTTGCAGATCCACGGGCTCGAGGTGTCCGACAAGCGGTTACTGAGTTGGGGGACTACTGTTCTTGGAGTTCTCTCAAGAAATGAGCAGGGCTCAAGATCCTAACCCGCTTAGATATACCAAGATTTAAAAGGTGGGGATCTCCCGATATTATGACACCCGCTTTTGCTTCTATGGCACACTCGAGGATCCTGTTATCATCAGGGTCTTCGCGCACCACTCCTCCACAACCTGAAAGGTTGCATCGCCTGAGAAACCGAACTTCGGACGTTGCAAGACACCTTGCAGTTCATCAAGATCTGTTTTCACCTTAGCGAGACTTCGGCGAATGCAGTGGAGTTGCCATGGGAACGGACTTTGTGCATTTTCAAATAATTTTATATGGTTGCAGGTTCCTCTTGTGGCAAGCTGTCTCAGATTTCAAAAGGCATGATATCCGTAGTATCATTCTCTTATCCAAAGATTAAGGTCAGTTGTAATATCCAGAAGATATCTCAAGAACACGTGGCAACACAAACAAGCATGCTATAATTTAAGTTTATAGAAGCTGAAAAACTTAAGGGCGTGTTCTATTACAGGTCAATTCTAATCGTCGCAAGGCATCCGGGGTGTGCATTTGGGCCAATAAGTCTCAATCCCTTCGTATCTCAGGTCAATTCCAATGATAATAGCATGGAGTACATCACATGGATAACTGATGAGGTCTCAATCCCTTCGTATCTCAGGTCAATTCCAATGAAAAATATGTATTTCAATGGCTCAAAGATCACCCAGTCTCAATCCCTTCGTATCTCAGGTCAATTCCAATTGGAATCCAGATTTTACAATTAATAGGGCACGGTTGGTTGTCTCAATCCCTTAATGTCTGTCTCAATCCCTTCGTATCTCAGGTCAATTCCAATCTGTGAAGCCAAAGGGTGTAATGGTCGAGCGGAATATAGGTCTCAATCCCTTCGTATCTCAGGTCAATTCCAATAAGAGTATCAAAGAACCTGTTATAGAGAATAACAAGAGTCGTCTCAATCCCTTCGTATCTCAGGTCAATTCCAATCCCACTGAAATTTATCACTTACCAA
>CAZUHR010000322.1:2780-4164 GCA_964620335.1 uncultured Desulfobacteraceae bacterium | reverse complement strand
GGACAGGCAGGGCGAGAAATTTCAAACGGTATTCATTAACAACTTCACCATCTAAAAAAAGGAGAAAAGAGCATGAACAAGGGAGATTTAATTAAAGAGGTGGCAAAGGTCGTAGATACCAAAAAACAAGCCCAGGCAGCAGTGGATTGTGTTTTTTCAACCATTTCCAAGGCCCTAAAGAAAAAGGATGCTGTGACCCTGATAGGATTCGGGACCTTTAAGGTGGCAAAAAGAAAGGCCAGAAAGGGCAGAAACCCACGGACCGGTGAAGTGATCAAACTCAAGGCAAAGAATGTCGCCAAATTTGTGCCAGGGAAGGCATTAAAGGATACCGTGAAATAGTGATTAATTAAATGTAGTGGTAATAAAGGCAGGGCCGTTAAAATGACCCTGCCTTTTTTTCCTCTGCTCCCTCTTGACTTGAGATCTGTTTTGCGCTAATCGGTGTAAGGTCTTTTAGGAGGAGATCGATGAAGATTGCTTCAAAGATAGTTCCATTAATCTGCTTTATTTTATTAATACTTTCGGCCAGTGCAGGCGCTACTGACAGGTATGTGACGGCTAACGGATCTGATACGTCAAATGATTGTTCAAATCCATCATCCCCGTGCGAAACCATCGATCATGCAATTGACCAAGCCACGCCCGGGGATACGGTAAAAGTTGCCTGTGGCACATATGATGAAAATATTCGAATAAGCACCCCGATAAACCCCCTGGTTGTCCAGGGTGGATGGAGCACTGATTTCAGCACAAGGAGTGATGACCCTTCTCTAACCGTGGTAGACGGCGGCGGAACCGACAGGGTATTTAAATTAGATGTTAATATTTCCATTGTTTTAACAATAGAGGGTTTTACAATAACAAATGGTAATAATAACACTTCCGGCGGCGCGGGCCTATATGCAAGCGCTCAACCAGAAACAAGTACAATGGATTTGACCCTTATTAATAATATTTTTACAGGTAATAATGGGGGGTCTGCTTCCGGTGGAGCCATATACGTGTCTTCATCTCAAAGCGGTTCAATGACATTAACCGCTGAAAAAAACATAATAAGAAACAATGAAGCAGGTAACGGGTCCGGCGTTGCTTTAAATGCCGACAATGACGGTGAAACCCATGCAACATTAATAAACAACGTTATTGCGGATAATGGAAGCACAAGCAATGGTGGCGGGATATACGTAAAGGGATACGGGGCGGACCTGGATGTGCACCTGATTAATAATACCATCACAAATAACAGTTCTTTCGCCGGGGGCGGAGTCAAAGTCATATCGCAGGGTGCCGGGAATAGCTCAACAGTAGGTTCGACAAATGATATTATCTTCGGAAACTCGGGATATGATGTGTATATCCAGCCCTGGGACGCGGTTTCAAC
>CAZUHR010000322.1:0-2680 GCA_964620335.1 uncultured Desulfobacteraceae bacterium | reverse complement strand
TTCCGTACCAGAAGATGACTTTGAAGGCGATCCCAGGACAAGTGATTGGGTCGAAACAACACCAAATCATTACTATAAATATTGTGATATCGGAGCAGATGAATACACCCCGAGCCTCCTCCCGGGGATACCCTTATTGTTGCTTGGCGATTAAGGAGTGTTTAAAGGAAAACCGAATATAAAAAAGGCAGGGTCGTTTTTGCAAGCCGAAAACGGCCCTGCCTTTTTATTATAATAGTCTTAAGATCGGGAAGAATAGATGACCAAGGAGGGGCTGAAGAAAGAGCTTGAACGATTGTTTGCTTTTATCAGGAATAGGGTGCATCAGGGTGAAGGTGCCTGAACAGATATCAGTTTCTCAAGTAAGTTAAATAGTTCGGCTTACCTCTGTTGGCGAGGGATCCGTGAAAACCTTTTTTAGGTCTGCGATTCATCTGATCCCCAATTTTTCTAAAAAATAGTTTGCCCTTTCATAGGCATCCCGCTCTAAGATTTCCCTTTCCTCTGCGTCTTCCAGTTCTTCAAAATCAGCCACAGACTTTGGTCCCACATGCTTCTCAGAGGCGAATTTCTCTGCGATTTTCCCCAAGCCTTCTTTCACCAGCGCATGCCTCATATGGGGCTCAAATTCTTGCGCCAATGCATCGACTCCTCCAGGATAATTCTTAATACAATAATAAATATCCCAGAAGTCTTTTTCTTTCAGTCGATCCTCTATCGCCATGCCTTTCATAACAAGGAATGGTACAATCGAGGCCACTCTGACTTTAACCGAATCCTTACCACCTCCCGGGAGTTCCCCTTCGATAGTTTCTTCTTTTGGGTCTTCAAAGACAATATCGCACCCACGCGCTTTACGTGGACGTATACCTTGCTCCTCTATTTTCTGATGTCTATGTTTTTTGCCTGTACCTTCATACTCTCCGGCCAAAAAATCAACCCCTACAACCACCTCAGTTCCGCGGACATCCACCGTTCGTTCAAAAACAAAAGGCTGGTCTCCTTCCCTATATCCTCTGTTTAAGAGCAACTCCCGAATAGTCCTGTACCCCTCATCCCTCAGTTTTTTATGATCCAGTGCAAGATCCACGTCTATACTTCCAACATGTGGTGCACCTTTCTTACCAAAAAGGATTTCCGGAACCCAACCACCGACAACGACTATATATTTGCTATACTCACCTAACGTGTGCACCAACTCGATCAGCACAGAGCGAGCGGCTTCAACCTCTTGAGTGGTGTAGTCTTTTCGGGTTACCATTGAGGCCTGATCACCTGCGCAAGAATTGCATCAGCGGCTTCTTCTCCCCGCCCACGAAAGCCTATAAGATCCAAATAAATTTGAACAGGTGAAGCGATCCTGATTCCAGCAAACTCACGGGTACCGTAGAGAACTCCCTCATCATAAGGGATTAATAGGGTCACATTTGCACCGCTCGGGACCTCTTTGAGGCCTAATAGCATTGGGATGTCTTCCTCGGATCCATCAAGATAAGCAAAGCCCCGTTTGTATCTTACTGCGGGAGCCAGTCGTGCCGCACCTGAGAATCCTGTCAGGGCATAATTCAAGCCTTTCTTATTACAAATGTCAGCCAAGTCCGCTTCAATTTCAGAGACGCTTTTTAGTGAATAGAAATTTCGAATTTTATTCCTTCGAAAGGTGTAATTCTCAGACCATTCCGACAACAGCTGTTCCGGTGCGCTTATGACAAACCCTTCCTGCTTCTTTAGAATCCATTCGCGATCATTGAGCAATTTGTTGACATTAGATACCTGCCCTATGCTTACTTGTGCCTCGTCAGCCAATGCCTTGATTTTCCATGTCTTCTTGGGGTTACTCAGAAGCACTCTCAGGACTCTCTCCGCTTTAGGCGAATAAAGCGAACGTAAGTCTCGCTTTTTCGCAAACAGATTCGGTTTGCCCTCCTGCTCAATGTAGACTTGTCCGAAACACAGATAACAATTGCCCGATAGATCTGCATAACCGAGCCCCTCATTAACGCAGACCTCTGCTGCCTTTGGAGAAATATAAGGTGCCATAAACACACCATAAGCACCCGAAAGTATTTCCCGGTATCTCAAAAGCTGATTGACCGCTTGGCGGGCCAACCGTGGTTGACCATTATTCTTTACCTCAACCACCAAAACCTGTTCACCATTCGGCAGTGCAAGTTTTACCAGAAAATCCGGCTGCATACCGCGTTGATAAGGTTCCTTTTCCATGTCTTCAATTCGAAGGAAGGGGACCTTTGCCAAGCAGGACCGAAGAGCCTTTCCCGCTTTCTCTTCAAGCTCATCACCAGATAATTTCATTTAAAATGCCTCTTTCAACGTTTGCTGAAATGCATTATTATAGTAAAATTTTCCTTTTGTCAAGAATTTTCATTTAAAAGTATATTTTCAGCGTTTGCTGAAAGGTGCCTTTTTGATGAAAGGTAGCAGGAGGGGCCAAAGGCATTTTAAGCATTTATTCAAATGGTTAGCTCGGCCCGATCTACGATCCGGAAGATTTATTATTTCTGACCGGGTTATCTTAACTTAAGAAAGCTCAGATACAATCGCGCTGTTTCTTCAGGCTTCTCAATCATCGCGACATGGCCGACGCTATCCATAATCTCCGCCTTTGCCTCTGGCATAACCGATTCGAGAATCTTTGCGCCGGATACGTGAAGGACCCTGT
>CAZUHR010000321.1:0-4182 GCA_964620335.1 uncultured Desulfobacteraceae bacterium | reverse complement strand
TTAAGAGATTTGACCAGTATTTTCTTTCGAATACGGACCCTTTACTTGGTTCCATGATTCATATCCTGGCCATATTAGCACTGGCCGTCATAGCCTGGTGGTCTTTTAATGTGGTGATCAGGAGATTTGAAAAAAAATATCGTGCCCGGCCCTTCTTTGAAAAAAGTGAGCGCATTTTTGCTATCATAAAACGGGCAGGACACTATTCCATCCTGATTCTCGTCGGAATTGGATTAATCAACCTGTATCAGGCAACCATTGTAGAAAGAATTTTTTATGCATTCATGATTATTCTCCTTTCCTCTTTTGCCAACAGCATCTTAGGGAGTCTTGTGCCTTACCTTGAGAGCAGGCTTGCCGAAAAAACAGAGACCTCCGTGGATGATGTGATTCTAGGCCTGTTCAAGAAGTTTTCAGGCGTTATCATATATGTAACGGGAATTATCCTTGCACTTGATGTGCTGGGATTGAATATCATGCCATTTGTCGCCGGGGCCGGCGTGGCGGGTATTGCCATCGGTTTTGCAGCCAAAGACACGCTTTCAAACCTTATTGCCGGTGTCCTTTTGATCATAGACCGGCCTTTTGAGGTGGGGGACCGCATTGAAATCTGGACGGCACCAGCAAACTCGGCCACCTGGGGAGATGTTATTGATATCGGACTCAGGGCCACCAAGATCCGGACCACAGATAATATTGTGATCGTTATTCCCAATAACGAAATAATGAAGAGGGATATTATCAATTATACCACCATCACTGATGAGATCAGGGTTCGGATACCAATCGGCATTGCCTATGACGCGGATGTGAAAAAGGCAAAGGAGATCATTAAAAATATCAGCCTGGAATTGGATTGGGTTATGCATGACCCGGCACCGAAAGTTGTGGTAAGGAGCTTTGGAGATTCTGCCGTTAATCTTCAGGCAAGGGTATGGATCAAAGAACCCCGGAAAAGGATAGACACCATTTCCTATATTACCGACCGTGTGAAAGAGGTGTTCGAACAGGAAGGGATAGAGATACCCTTCCCAAAGAGAGACATATATATTAAACGGGAGACATCGTGAAGGTAATGAATCCCAACTAAAGGACGATGCTTTGAGGGGGCATCACATAGGTATGTGTGGGGCGTCTCTTCGTATGACGTATAAATTCGAAGCTCGAAATCCGAAACTCGAAACAATATTAAATGACCAAAATTCAAATGACTCGCAAAGATTATCTTCTTGCCCAAAAACAGAAAGGCAGACATATTTTCGGTGTCTTTCCGGCCCAGTATCCTAGGGAGCTTCTGTGGGCCATGAATGTGGTTCCGGCAGAGATCTGGGATCCGCCCGAAGAGATTACTGCCGCAAACGCTCATCTGCAGCCCTATATCTGTTCAGTGGTCAAATCCGGTTTGGAACTGGTTCTTAGAGGTAAATGCGATTTTTTGGATGGATTTCTGTTCCCGCATACCTGTGATTCCATTCAGAATATTGCCTCGGTGATATATGATTATATAAAGGCGGATAAGCCCTGCTATTTTTTTTACCATCCAAAGAATCCTTACGGGAAGGCCGCCAGGGATTATTATATTGAGGAATTGAAGAACCTGATGCATTCGCTTGAAAGGCAACTCGGCCCCCTGAATCCAGATGCGCTCAAACAACGAATACGTCAGGGGCAAAATGTTTCAAGTCTTTTTCGTGAAGTTTACGATTTAATGGCAAAAGGCGAGCTGGATGTTGGAAATGAGGAATCCTACAGACAGATTCGGCGCGGCGAATATCTTTTCCCCGATGATCTGATTCCTGAGCTTGAAGGATTTCTGGCCAGGAATAAAGGAAAAGGGAGAAAAAATTTAATGCCTGTGATCCTAAGCGGCGTTCTGCCTAATCCGCCGGAGATTCTCACACTGCTCGATACATTAGGGGTGCGCGTGGCACATGACGATCTCTTGATCGGCAGTAGACGTCTTCTAGTGCCCCCAAGCAATCGGAAAGACCCATTAGAACAGCTTGCAGAGAGCTATTTTGGAATGCCACCCTGTTCAACCAGGGGGGCTTCCATCACAAAAAGAAGGGAATATCTGTTTCGTCTGATCGACGCGACAGAGGCAAAAGGCGTTATTTTTAATGTGGTCAAGTTCTGCGAGCCCGAGTGGTTTGACGTTCCCAATCTGATACAGGAAATAAAAAAGAAGGGTATCCCGACCCTTATACTTGATACAGAGGTGAACCAGGGTCTTTCAGGCCAGATGAAAACCAGGGTAGAAGCCTTTGTCGAGATGATCACATGAGGTGATTTATGTCTGCTGCACAAAAGGCCCGTTACAATTTCATGAAGGATGTGGGTGCGCCCGTACTCATGTGGGTGAGGCAGATGCAGAGGAAAAGAAGGCCTTACAAGCCGAATCCTCACCTTGGCCCTCCCTTGAAATGTTCAGGCCGCCTGAAAGAGATAATGATGCGCCACTATTATTTATCGCGTTTTTCAAAAGGGGCCAAGCCGGTGGCATGGGTGACCAGCGGGGCGCCTGTCGAGCTTCTGAGGGCCTTTGATTTTTATACTGTCTATCCGGAAAACCACGGCGCTCTCTGTGGTGCACAGAAAGCGGGTCCTGAGATTTGCAGCGAGGCCGAAAAGAAGGGATATCATCCAGATCTTTGTTCCTATGCCCGCATCGACCTCGGCCATGCCTTTTCAGGCAAAACGCCGGCCGGTCGTTTGCCCAGACCAGACCTTCTTTTTTGCTGCGATAATATCTGCCAGACCGTGCTTTACTGGTACAAGGAGCTTGCTCACTACTGGGATATACCTTTGATCATTTTTGACACACCATACAACTACAGGGATATCCGCGAGAAGGACATTGAATATATGACCCGTCAATTCGAAGAGATGATTCCCGAACTGGAAAGGATTTCCGGAATAAAGTATTCTCATGACCGATTCGAAAAGATCATAGGCATTGCAAGGGAGTCAGCATCTATGTGGGGAAACGTGCTTGCTACAATGAAGCACAGGCCGGCCCCCATGACAATTTTTGATGCCTTTGTGCACCTCGCCCCTATAGTCTCCTTGCGAGGTCTTCCGGTAGCTCTGGATTACTACCGTCTACTTTTAGATGAACTGGAAGAGCGGATAGAAAAAGGTATCGGGGCCGTCAAAAATGAACGCAAGCGGCTAATGTGGGACAACATCGCCGTGTGGTTCAATCTGAGGGACTGGTCGCTTCTATTTGCTGAAAGGGGCATGAATTTCGTTGCGGCCACTTACACCAATGCCTGGGCAGAGACCATCCATTACCTTGACGACAGGACCCCGTTTGAATCCATGGCAAGGGCATACAGCCTGGTTGTTCTGAATAACAATCTCAATAGTCGCCTAAAGCTTATGGATCAAATGATCCGCGATTACAGGGTTGACGGCCTGGTTATGCTTGCGCTTCGGAGCTGCAAGCCCTATTCGGTCGGTCAATATGACTTAAGAAGGCTGCTGGGGGAACGTCTGGGGATAAAATCGGTGGTTATTGAATCGGATATGACGGATTTTCGGGCCTATTCAGAGGAGCAGACGCGCACCAGGCTGGAGGCCTTTTTTGAGGCGCTGGAGAGTTAGGATCGAAGCATTACCACAGTCGCAAATCTTCCTGTTTTCCCTTCGGCTCGATATGAATAAAACAGGTCAGTCCTGCAGCGGGTGCATATCCCGGAAACTTCGATATTTTCCCGTTTGAGTCCGGCTCTTAGGAGCTGCCAGCAACTGATAGCCCACAGGTCAAAGTAGTTTTCCCGCACAAGGAAAGTCTCAAAATGTCCGGGGAATATATCTTTATGGCTTACAAACTCAGCGCAACAGGGACCGAGTGAAGGGCCGATAGCCGCAAGCAGATCTGAAGGCCTGCAACCGAAAGCCCTTGTCATGCTGAGTACGACATTTTCCAGGATATTCCGCACATTACCCCGCCAGCCGCAGTGAACATTGGCTATCACCTTTTTTTCCGGATCAAACATAACAACTCCCTGGCAATCTGCCTGTTTAACCATGAGTGCAATACGTGGCATGTTAGTTATCATGGCATCGGCCGAGGGAATACCGCTGTGGGATGTAAAATAATCTTTACGAAGAATTACTATGTTTTCCCCATGTTCCTGGGTCATAAACATCAGTTGTTCGGCCTTGATGGCCTTTTTG
>CAZUHR010000320.1:0-4215 GCA_964620335.1 uncultured Desulfobacteraceae bacterium | reverse complement strand
GGGTATCATAGCTATAGCCGGCATTCGTTACCCATTCCCCAATACCGTACATGCCGCTCAAGCTTTCAAGATCGTAATATTCAACATCCGACGCGTAAAACCGACTTCCGTTTGTGAAATAATAAAAGGTGGTTGATCCATCGGAATTACTACTCGAATCCTTGCTTGTTTCCATAAAATCGGCCAGGCAGTTATCCTCGTGACCGCCGGGGTTTGGATCATTACCGGATTGTCCATAGCCTACCCAATAATCAGCAATATGTTGACTGCTGGCAATCGTGTCATTGGCAATATAGGTGCCGGCGGGGAATGTGTTCAGCTCGGCAGTCCCTCCGGGTACGAGATTGTCGTATGATTCGCCGCCATATCCGTTAATATCATAGTAGCCCATCATCATGCCCGCTGAAGTGGGTGAACAGCCATACCACCAATCATAATCCGGGGCATTAGACAGGTTCCCGCCGAGAGTTACGCCAACGACAGTTCCTTCGTCTGTAGCCTTACAGCTGGCAACGCCGGATTTTATTCCGCCAACTTTTTCTGCAACAATAATCTTGCCGTCAAGAGCCTGGTAATATTTTTTCCTGCCGTCTCTTTCCTGGTGAATTAATACAAGTCCCGTAGTTCCTTCGGGGATCTCTTTGGAGATTATTTGGCCAGCATCAGTCTTGTAATGCTTTTTGCCCCCCTTCTCGTACAGAAATTCAAAGGCCGACGCGGCAGAACCCCACAGAAAAAAACAGACAATCCCCAAAATGATTATAAGCTTAGGAATTTTCTTCATAAATTAAGCCTCCCTCTACTCATAATGGAAAAACCTTTGAATTTTCCATAGAATGAGCAGAATGCCTTTGAAATGACAATACTCGACAGAAATTGTCATCTCATCTTCTGCTGTTTGATCTTGTCAGTAAGCTCCCATGCCGTTTAGCATCACACAGTAAAATCGTTTTCACGATTTTATATATAACGTCCGGCGTTCGGCATAGGCCGTGTGCCGGACTCCAAGAAAAGGAATTTTCTATTGGCCAGTCCAAGTTTCAGGCTGAAACCAATGTTGATAACCTCGTAAAAAGTCGCTTTGCGCCTTTTTATTCGGCGGGAGAGGGCTACCCCTCCCCCGCCATTTGAAGTGAATTCAAATGGTTCCACCCCTACCCCAGGCCGGGGCTTAATCGCCCACGGCCTGTTGATGGACTTTTTACGAGTCCATCAATGTTGGATCATTTTTTTTAATTGCATGCAAAATCTGAACCGAGTTAAAAGGATATCAAAAATTCTTAACATATTGATATTTCATCAATTATCTCTCATGTCCTTTGCGCTTTACCATACATTAGAGAATTATTGTTCCAGTTAGTTGAAAAACATTACATACTTTGAATTATTTAGGTCTATTTTTTTGACAGGATTTACGAGATAAATAAGATCGCCGTTTCTAAAGTATTTT
Organism: uncultured Desulfobacteraceae bacterium; assembly: GCA_964620335.1. Lineage (GTDB taxonomy): Bacteria > Desulfobacterota > DSM-4660 > Desulfatiglandales > Desulfatiglandaceae > JAFDHL01. Next base: position 2,765 of record CAZUHR010000320.1, on the reverse strand, counting down.
CGGAAATTTGTGAATTTAGACCATATTTCCAATCACATTTTTTTCGAATTTGGAAGATTTTTATTCCAGCATTTACAAAAAGTGACGATTTCCGTCCGGCTTTGCAGCAGTATGATCCTGCTTATTGATCAGATTACATAAGTGTGGGGTGGGTTTGCAAGAAAAATATGCGGCACTCCTAATGACAGCAAAGGTCACTTATTTGAGATATCATTGGCTAAATTATGAAAAATTCTGTTTTTTATTGTTTGCCTGCCTTTTCCTCTGCCGGGATTTGCTCTTTTATGGAAGGTGAAATAACCACACTGATGCTCCTTCAGGTTACGCTTTTCAGCGAGGCTGACAGTGCCGGGGCTGACCTTCGCATAAATAGCTGGGGAAGCAGCATGTCCGGTATGTACACATCATATCCACAGGATGCTGATGAATATGTTTGGGATAATCCTGACTCTCTAATACTGCTCGCAGCAGGCAACGATGGAATTGATATGGATGGAGATGGCGTTATCGATTATTACAGCATGGGTTCTCCGGAAAAAAGGCAGGGCCATTCTGACCCTGCCTTTTTGTTTTGTTCTATTTTTTTATACGCCCTAATCACCAAGCAGAAGCAGAAGCGCCCCGGGTTGGGCACCACCTGCCACCACGTCATCAGGTGTTGCACTCCCGCCGGTCAGTGTCAGGAAAGTCATAGACCGATGAGGCACTCCTCCATAGCTGCCACCCCATGTCATGGTTCCGGGATCATGCGGGTCCCAGGTATCGTGAACATAAACGGTGCTGGGTGTAGCATAACCGTATGCGGACATGGTGTGATTTTCTGTATGTAGGAGCGCAATTCGTCCGGCATCTATTTCGGCCTGAAAATCTGCAAATGTACATCCATAGGTCAGGCCCATGAAGTCACCATACTGGTTATACAGGGTAGTATAACCATAGCCGCGATATTCAACATATTCCTTGATTCCATACATACCGCTCGAGCTTTCGACACTGGCTCCTTCAATATCAGTAGGGGTAGTTTGTGCACCACTGATAGCATACCAAAATGTCGTTCCTCCATCCGAATTCCCAGCCGAATCCTTGCTTGTTTCCATAAAGTCTGCCAGACAGTTATCCGAGTGACCTCCGGGATTTGGATCATTACCGGATTCGTCGTATGCCACCCAGTAATCGGCAATGTGATCATCGCTGGCGATCACGGCTTGAGCACGGTATGTGCCGGCCGGGGAGCCACTTGGGTAGGTACTGAGCTCTGCCGGGCCTCCTGGCACAAGTTGCTGGTAGTAAAGCCCGCCGTAACCATTATAGTCATAATAACCCATCATCATGCCGGCCGATGTGGGAGAACAGCCATACCACCAATTATAATCCGGGGCATTGGATAGCAGGACGGGTAGGCCATACTGCTCTGAAGCCCATATTTTCCCGTCAGGGGCCTGATAATATTTCCTCTTGCCATCCCTTTCTTGATGAAGAAGTACAAGACCCTCTGTGCCTTCAGGGATCTCTTTGGAAATAATGTTGCCTGCATCGGTCCTGTAGTAACTTATCCCGTCTTTTTCGTACAGAAATTCAAAGGCCGACACGGCAGAACCCCACAGAAAAATCAGGGTTGCACTCAAAACGATCATAAGTTTAGGAAGTTTCCTCATATCAAGCCTCCTCACACTCGTAATGGATTCAAACAACTGGACTCCCGTTAAAAATTGAGCAACCTATAGTAAGCAATATGATCATGCTTGTTGATCAGATTACATAAATGTGGGAGGGGTTGCAAGAAAAATATTTTGCAAACCAGCCGTGTACAACCCTTACCAGACAAACGGGACTTCACTTTTGGGTTGCAAACATATAAAATGACAGGGAAGGTCACCTAATTTGAGATGTCCTTGGCTAAATTATAACTAATTCTGTTTATTATTGTTTTTCAGTCTTTTTTTCCACCGGGATTTGCTCCTTAACAGAAGGCCTGATGACAACTACTGATGATCCTTCAGCCAAGGGCCTGTAAAATCCCCGGCGTCTCGACTCATCAATATACACGACCACCAGATTTCCCGCCTCGACCTTGACCTGGGCGCTCCCGGTCCTGTGTGCTATCAGACCTCCTTTGGGTTCCGGAGGAAGCCGGAATAGGATGTGGACCTTATCCCCGGGCTTCACAATCCCGTATCCCTTTACTACGTTCAGGACATCTAAGACAAAGACGCCTTTAATCGCGCTACCCTTTTGCCCCTCTTCAGGCAACAGAACCTTACCGGTCCCCTTGACCTCTCCGACCAGGATCAGCTTTGCCTCCAGATTTCTCTTTTCCATATCGTCCGGCGGCATCAACGCGAAAACATTTCCTGTTACGAAAAAACAGACAATGAAAAGAATCCATAGTGTTTTTTTCATGCTTTTCCCCCTTATGGTGGTTATTTTATGGAATTGAGCACATTTTGGACCTGATTGCGAAGGCCGCTTTCGGGGAGTTCATCCAACAGCCTTTCGAGGATCTCCAGTCCCTCCCCTTTTTTGCCGCTGTTGATCAATGCCAGGCCAAGATGAAATCTTACACCGGGCAGTGATCCTTTCAAGCCTGATGATTTCTTCAATTCTGCTGCCGCCTGTTCAAACCGCCCCATCTTAAGATATGCAATGCCTAAGTTTGCCCTCGGGTACCAGTTCCAGGGCTCTTCCTGTGCCAGCCTTTCAAGCACACGAGCTGCACGCTCAAGCTCCAGTCCATTCATCACGCTGTATTCGGCTGCCACCTGTTC
>CAZUHR010000319.1:0-4217 GCA_964620335.1 uncultured Desulfobacteraceae bacterium | reverse complement strand
CCACTGGCAGTGCGGATTGTTTACAAGCGGCTTTACTCTCCTGCGATTGGAACATGGGGCATGGGGATCCTGCCGGAGCATCTCCTTAATCGGGAATCACTAAAGGCCGAGGCTGCTCGACTTGGGAAAGATCCAGAGACTTTCAGCATTCGCCAGAGCGAATTTAACCGGCATCCTGTAGGGTGTGGACCTTTTGTTTTTCAGGATTGGAAGTCGGATCAGTATATTACCCTGAAATGTTTTGAAGGTTACTGGGAGGGCCCTCCCAATTACAAGCAATACATGTTTCGAATAATACCCGATCTTCTGACCCAGGAAATGGAGTTTTATGCCGGGACCGTTGATAGTTATGATGTTCAGCCGCACCAGGTGAAAAGGCTGAAAACGGATCCAAGGTTCCAGTGTTTCTCCGGCGCGTCTTTCGGGTACACCTACATAGGATACAACATTCGCAGGGCCCCGTTTGATGATCCCAGGGTTCGCAGGGCCTTGGGTATGGCCATTGATGTAAACAAGATCATCGACTATGTGCTGTACGGGCAGGGGGAGAGGATCACGGGTCCTTTTGTCAAACAGACCGATTATTATAACAGTACCATTCAACCCATTCCCTATGATCCAGAGGGGGCCCTGGAGCTGCTCGAAGAAGCAGGATGGAAGCTTAACGAAGAAGGATGGCTGGAGAAGGAAGGGAAGAAGTTTCAATTTACCCTTATAACCAACAGCGGCAATGACCTCCGTAAGGCGATCCTTGCCATTGCGCAGGACGCCTGGAGACAGATCGGCATCGAGGTTCGAACAGACCTGCTTGAATGGTCTGTATTTTTGCAAGAGAGGGTGGACAAGTGGGATTTTGATGCCCTGATCTTGGGTTGGAGTATGGGAATTGAACCTGATCTATACCAGATTTGGCATTCGAGCCAGACAAATTCCCATCAATTGAATTTTGTGGGGTTCAAGAACAAAGAGGCCGATGATCTTATAATCAAGATAAGACAGGAATATGATCGTGAAAAACAGGTAAAATACTGCCACATGCTTCATGAAATCATCGCGCGGGAACAGCCTTACACCTTTTTGTACGTGTCCAAGTGGACGGCGGTTTTGGACAAGCGGATTGTGATAAAGGAAGAGGATGAAAAGGGAAACGTTGTCTATAAAAAAATCACGCCCACCAAGACGGGGAATTATAGTTTTCACTTCAACAAGTGGATAAAACTGCGGGAGGCGCCGAGTTTTGCACTTGATGGGTAACAAGGTTGAGTAGTTAAGAGGAAATCACCCATGCTTTCATTTATCGGACGAAGCGTTATACAAAAGATCATCACACTGTTTTTCGTCTCGGTGGTTTCCTTTTTGATCATCCACCTGGCACCGGGAGAGCCGAGCCAGGTGGATCCCCTGAATCCCAAGTTTACTCCTGAGATGGTGGAAAGATTCCGACAGGAGTTTCATTTAGATGAGCCCCTCTACACCCAGTACCTTTACTTTTATCGGGATCTTTTCACTGGGAAAACCGTTTCCTGGAAAGATAACCAGTCGGTACTCAAAAAGATCTGGGAGCGTTTTTTGAACAGCCTTCCCCTTTTTATCGTGGGAACCATCCTGACCTGGACACTCTCTTTTCCTGTTGGAATCCGTTCAGCCATCTTTAGAAGCGGAATATATGATCGCAGCACTACATTCTTGGCCTATCTCTTGATATCTATCCCGGGTTTCTTTTTTGCATATATACTGATCATATTCGTGGTCACCCGTTTTCACGTGCCGGTCATCGGCATGGAGACCTTCGGCCTGGGGGCTTCCTCCTGGATCCGCCTGTTTATGGACCGGGTTTGGCATCTTTTGATACCGTCCGTACTCGGGGCTACAGGAGGGATAGCTGTCCTGTCCAGGTATGTTCGCAGTCAGATGCTCGAGGTGGAGGGCCAGGATTATGTTCGGACGGCAAGAGCCAAGGGTCTCCCACCTGATCAGGTGCATTATAAGCACGCGCTTAGAAATGCCCTGCTGCCCTTCGTGACCATGTTCGGTCTGATTCTCCCCGGCCTGATCGGCGGTTCTGTGATTATAGAATCTATTTTCTCATGGCCTGGCATGGGGCGCATGGCCTATGAGGCCATCCTTGCCAGAGATTACCCGGTTATTTTGACGGTCAATTTTATTTCAGCGGTGCTGGTATTGATCGGGACCTTCATCTCAGATCTTCTTTATCTGGTGGTGGACCCGAGGATACGGTTGTAAGTAAGCTAAAGTGACCAGAGTCGAAAAAGTAATGACAAATAACTATCAAAACATAAGTAACGAGTTTCTTAAGCCTAAAAGGACGAGATGGCAGGAGTTCTGGCAATTATTCAGGAAGAACAAGCTTGCCATCATGGGGCTTGTGATTTTTATCCTTTTTTTCTTTGTCGCGCTGGCCGGAGTTTTTCTCACGTCAGGTCAGGATCCTGTCTTTGATCCCGCCCAGGTCCGGCTCCAGGAAAAGCTGAGGCCGCCCCTCTCCAGTCCCAATCTTGATACCTTGCTGCCCAATGAGGTTCCATCTCTAGGCGTCTATGTTATGGGGACCGATGACCTGGGAAGGGATATTTTCGCCAGAATGCTCCAGGGCGCGTGGGTTTCCCTGACCGTGGGGTTTGTTGCGGTCGGGATTTCGGTCCTGGTGGGCATATTTATGGGGGGTATTGCGGGCTACTTCGGGCAAAATCACTTTCGGCTGGATCATATCCTCATAGCCTGCCTGTTGTTTACTGCCGGAGCATTTTTTGCAATAGGATCTGTTTTCCTTGGAACGGCTTTTTTTATTATAGTTGTGACATATGTTCTTTTAACAGGTCGGTCAAGTCACAAGTTGGAAACAAAGGCTATTTCAAGATGGTCCGGGATCCTAAGAAAGGACACCATTTCCATTGATACCCTGATCATGCGCATAGTGGATATCATGCTTTGCTTCCCGAGTTTTTTCCTGATACTCACAGTAGTGGCGCTCCTCCCGGCAAGCATTTACAATATAATGATTGTCATCGGACTCACGAGCTGGATGGGAACGACGCGTTTTGTGCGGGCAGAGTTCTTATCTTTGAGGGAACAGGATTTTGTTACTGCTGCAAGGGCGCTTGGTGTCGGCAATTTTCGGATTATCTTCCGCCACATTATGCCAAACGCCATTGCGCCGGTACTCGTTTCAGCGACTATCGGCATAGCTACAGCTATTTTGACAGAGGCGGGCCTGAGCTTTCTCGGTTTCGGTGTGCCGCCACCCCACGCCACATGGGGGAATATCCTGTCGGATGGCAAACGCTTTATCTTTGATGCGCCCTGGCTGACCTTTATTCCGGGTATTGCCATCTTGATCGTGGTCCTTTGCTTTAACCTGTTTGGAGAAGGATTAAGGGATACCTTGAACCCGAAGCTGAGAGAAAGGCAGTAAGGAAAGTGAGCTAAGTAGGCACTTCTTATGAACAATATTCTTCTATCTGTTGAGGACCTCAGAGTTTACTTTCGTGGAGACGAAACGCTCGCTCGTGCCGTGGACGGGCTCAGTTGTGAGGTGCGGCAGGGAGAGACGGTATGTCTGGTGGGAGAATCGGGTTGTGGAAAAACAGTTTCAGCCCTGGCTGTTCTCGGACTCATCCCGAAGCCACCCGGAGAAATCGCCGGCGGAAAAATCCTGTTTGAAGGGAAGAATCTCCTGGACCTTACGGAGGAGGAGATGCAGGATATTAGAGGAAATCATATTTCCATGGTCTTTCAGGAACCTCTGACATCATTAAACCCTGTCTTCACTATTGGTGACCAGATAGAGGAAGCCATAAAGATCCACGAACATGTTGAGCCGCAGGATCTTCGCATCCGATGCGTGCAACTCCTTAAAGACGTGGGAATTCCATCAGCTGAAGATAGGCTCAAGGACTACCCTCACCAACTGAGCGGTGGGCAAAGACAGCGGGTAATGATCGCGATGGCCCTGGCGTGTAATCCGGACCTGATTATTGCAGATGAGCCAACAACCGCACTTGATGTAACCATTCAGGCCCAGATCATTGATCTATTCAGCTCTCTTCAGGAAAAGAGATCCATGTCCGTTCTTTATATTACACACGATCTTGGTGTGGTTGCAAATATCGCGGACCGGGTCTATGTCATGTATGCCGGTATTATTGCGGAAAAGGGAATAACATCCCAGATCTTTGATGAACCCCGTCATCCCTATA
>CAZUHR010000318.1:0-4232 GCA_964620335.1 uncultured Desulfobacteraceae bacterium | reverse complement strand
TGCCTTATTCTTTATTTTTCCCGAATTCATGTATAGCTGTATAATCCCTAAATTCTCGAAGATTTTTGCATATCTCAGGCAGTTATAAAAACCCAGTCATGATCTGGCGCAAGGTTTCTTGTCATATGTAATACTATTCCATTGTTGATATTCTGCCAAGGTTTGGTAGGGTTAGCCTTTTTTCTTTTCCAGATCTTCGATGATAATACCTGCGGCGATTCGAGCCCCAATGCCCGGGGGCAGGCCGCATTTCTCAAAGCCTTTGTCGCTTATGAAGGCGGGGTAGCCTTCAGTAATGTCTGCTGTATCGTAATACCGCTCGAAGATGACATTTTGATGGATTTCTCTGCACTTAGTGGTTCCCAATGCCTGTTCAAATCGCTTAATCAGCTTCCGGCATTTCCCGTATAATCGGGCATTAGCTTCAAAAGCCAGGAGGTCGTCCTGGCCGAAATAAAGGGCAAGGGCCGTCATTGCCCCTGAGATCGCACCACAGGTCTCACCGGTCAGGGCAATACCGGGAAAGGGCGAAAGTGCGGTAATGACCTTTATATCGCCGAAACCAAATTCCTCCATAACTGCCAACGCGGAACTTTTGGCGCAGCTCTGGCTTACCTGTTCATATTCCTCGGCCCTTCTCTGAACACTGTCCAGGATTTGTCCTTTCTTGCTGATCACTTCATCAGGATCAATTTTTTTAGCGGGGATCCCATGTTGTGATAGCTCCTTCAATCTAGCTTCAATGGCCCCTCTGTCTTTGGGCCCTTTGGCCAGTGCCTCGACCTTGATCTTCAGAGCCTCATAATCAGGAGATTCTTTTTCTTTCATGGTCCCCCCTTGAATTTTGATGTGGTATAGAGAAATGGAAAGTAAAGGCAGATTAAAAGCCCTCACAGGTTGAACGGTTTAGAGCTTTTTAGGCCCGGTAAGGCCCCATGCTTCATCATGTATCCGGAGGCTAAGAAGATCCGGTCTCGAGTAATGGCCTACGCCGTCAAAATAGGCCTTTGTCAGGTCCCTTTCGGTGAGATCAATCTCGGCATGTATAATGGCCTCTTCATTGAAAAATGGTCCTTCAATAATGATCCCGGAAGGGTTCACTACACAGCTCCCGCCCACGGCAAGATTGTATTTTATCACTTCGCTAAGTTCCGGCGGAATGTCCTCTTGCCTCAGGTACCAACTTGAGCTCACCACAAACACTTGGTTCTCTATGGCGTGCTGACGGATGGCGCTTTCGATGTCGCATGTTTTGGAGCCCGGTTCCGCAACCTTGGCGCCGAGATGGCCTTCGACTTTCCACCAGCCGGGCCACAGGGCGCAATGTATCTCTTCGCCCTTTACAGCCATGGCAGCCCTGAGAAGTGTCATGTGATGCTCATAGCAGATACATGCGCCGACGGTCCCGATATCGAGCTGAAAGGTACGAATATCGCTTGCATCTCCCATGCCCCAGTAGACCCTCTCCGAATGGGTGGGCATCAATTTTCTGTGTCGTCCAACGACCATGCCTTCGCGGCTGATAACAATCAGTGAATTAAAGATAGTCCGGCTCCCCGGCTGGTCACTTAGCTCATTACAGCCTATGACACAATTAACCTTTGCCTTTCTTGCCGTCTCAGCCATTTTTTTCGCCTCTTCGCCGTTCCACGTGATAGCGCTTCTAATCATTTTTGCCGCAAGTTCTGTGGACTGACGAACAGAAACCGATCCCCTCCAAAAGGGATAGCCACAAAAGTAGACCTCAGGGAAAACCAGAAGATCAATGCCCAGTTTACCGGCTTCCCTGATATAATAGCAGGTCTTGTCCAGTGTTTTCTGCTTATCAAAGAAGTGGGGTGAAATCTGTGCAGCACCAACTCGGATTTTTTTCATTTTACAGGTCCTTTTATGAGCGCTTTGCTCCGCTTCGCGCTGTCCCTGCTGAGAGAGCGGAAAGAATAATTGAATAATAAAGTCGCAAAAAACATGGCAAAAACCTAAATATTCAAAGATTTATACAAATTGCAAGATGTTAAGTCAACCACGGACCCTAAAAGGAGTTGGGTTAAAATTCGAGATCATGAGATTGCTTCGTCGCCTGGGGCTCCTCGCAATGACATTACGACACAGTCTCTATCGGGATGTTTTATGAAATTATCACCTATTCCGTGATTGGGATTGCCATTTTGGCCTAAATAAAATAGATTGGTTTAAATAAAGAACGCACGCTCATGGTATACTGTTCAAAAGTATAAGAGAGACACAGAAAGGGGGGCATTTCAATGAAAAGGTATGGAGATTTTATCACCTCGGAAGAAGATCAGCTTTTATTAAACACAGTTCGAAAATACGTAGACAAAGAGGTTATGCCGGTTCGTATGCAATTGGACGAGGACTATGCCGTGTTTGAGAAGGTATACGGGGGTCTGGTAAAGCTCGGCATTCAGAAACGGGGCTTCTCCCCTAAGTATGGCGGGCTGGGCATAAGATCGGCAGCTACCATCTGTGCCATATCAGAGGAAATTGCCCGGGGTGACAGCGGTCTTTCTCTCCATGCCTTGATTATACCATGGTGTTTGGCCGCGGCCATGGGGGGTCGAAATACGGTGGTCATGGACAAATTTATCCCCATGTTTTGTGAAGATACACCTCGTTGCGGCTGTCTGGCCATTACTGAGCCCGCAGGAGGCTGTAACATTGAAGATGGAGCCGAACATGGCCTTACGATCCGTACAAAGGCTAAACTGGATGGGGATGAATGGGTCATCAACGGTGAGAAGATGTGGCCAAGCGGCGCAAGCGTAGCAGACCTTTACTGCGTTATATGCACGACTGATCCTGACCTGAAGGAAGAGGGCCTTGCCCTTATTTACGTTCCCAAGGATACGCCGGGGCTTTCCTTTGGAAAACCGGAAGATAAAATGGGCATGAAGGTTACGGATGTCAATGCAGCCATTTACTTTGATAATGTGCGTGTGCCCAAGGAATACAGGGCTGCCGGTCCCGGTGTGGACTGGCAGCTATTCAGGAACAATGTAGGGTGGGGGCGGCTTACGTCCGCGCCCATGACGGTGGGAAACGCCCAGGCGGTCCTGGAAATCATTATCGAATACACCGCGAACCGGTTCTACGGGGGAAAGGCCGTCAGAAACCATTCACTCCAGGCGGCCATGATTGCGGATATGGCTATTGGCATAGAAGCGGCCCGCGCCTTTTATCTCTCTGTTGCGTCCATGTTCAATAACAGGAAGAAATACGGGAATCCAGGTGACGACTATCTCTTGGCCAGGTCCAGTGCGGCCAAGGTATATTCGTGTGATGTGACGGAGATGGTCTGTAACAAGGCAATGGAACTCATGGGTTCATATGGATATGTGCGGGAATACCATGTGGAAAAATACCTGCGGGACAGCAAGATTATCCAATTGTGGCTGGGTGGCGGTCAATTGGGCCGTTTGGACGTGGCCCAGAGCTACTATCCATACGTGACAGAATGAAGATATTAAGCATGTTTTACGCAGTTCGGAAGGGAGTGTATAAAGGAGGGTGAGCATGGCGGGTAATGATTCCAGAGAGGAATTATTAGATAAAATCGAGAAAGAAGCACACGACTATGAAAGGGATTTTCACGGTTGTTCAAGGTGCGTATTGAAACCATTACAGGATAATCTGGATCTGGGGGATGAGGCGAGTCTAAAGGCATCGACCACTCTGGCTGCCGGCGTTGCCATGCGCGGAGAGACCTGCGGAGCCCTTTTAGGGGGTTTGCTGGCCGTGGGAATTGCCACTGCCAGCGAGGATTTGAAAGATGTCAATGCCTTGACCAATTCTCTGGCTGCTGGTTTTAGGTTGGCAAGAAATGTCGAGAAGGAATTCGGGACCACAAACTGTACAAAGATACAAACGGATAAATTGGGGAGGTTTTACAGTCTTGCTGACCCGGAACAGTATAAGGCATTCATCGAGGCAGGCGGTTACAAGGAATGTCCAAAGGTAGTTGCTAAGATCGCCAGAATGACGGCGAATTTCATTCTGGACTATAGGGACAAAATGGCCGGGTAAACACCAAACGTTGCATAAACAACACGGCTTAATATTATTAAAAATCTGCAGCACCCTCGACTTTTGCAACGTTTGGGCAGACTATCCCTTCTGAAAAGCCCAGATTCCTTTTGCTACATGTTTTTTATTAGCCTGCTGATTCTTGCGAGGAGCCCGTTATGTTTAGAGAGCCAATAAATATGAATGTC
>CAZUHR010000317.1:0-4245 GCA_964620335.1 uncultured Desulfobacteraceae bacterium | reverse complement strand
GTTTGCATAAATAAGCCTCCATCGGCAAACCATAAAACCTAATCGCTCCAAAATTGCCCTCGAGCTTGACTGACGTCAAGCCCGAATGAAAAACCCTGAAAAGCTAGAATTTCACCCTAACCCTTTTTCAATAATCCTTTTCCAGAGAGCTGTGAGCTCTGAACCGGACTTATGAGCAGTAGCGATGACCTTTTCCAAGGATGTAGGTTCCATGCAGTCTGGTAGATTCATATTGGTGATTACTACTATGGCGATGATCTTCAAGCCGCAATGCACTCCCACAATGGCTTCTGAAACAGTGGACATTCCCACGGCATCGGCCCCTATCATCCTTAAGAACCGGGTCTCTGCAGGGGTCTCAAGACTTGGACCGGTAATACCCACATAGATCCCCTGCCTGAGAGGGATCCCCTCCCTCAGTGCTACTTTACATACTAACCTGACTAAATTGGGATCATAAACGGCACTCATGTCCGGGAAGCGGGGACCGAATGAATCGAGATTCGGACCTATTAACGGATTTCTTCCGGTCAGGTTAATATGGTCTGTAACGACCATCAGATCACCGGTTTCAAAATGTGGATTGAGTCCACCTGAGGCACTGGATATCAACAGATGTTTTACGCCAAGCTTAGCCATGACTCTGACCGGAAAAGTTATTTCCGCTGCCGTATAGCCTTCGTATATGTGGAATCGGCCTTCCAGGGCAATTATTGATTCATCGGCCAGTTTTCCAACGGCCATGGTCCCCTTGTGTCCTTCAATGGTTGTATGCGGAAAGTTAGGGATCTCGTCGTAAGCAAGACGAAAGCCAACCTCCATGCTATCCGTGAGGGTCCCCAACCCCGTACCGGTAATCATCCCTATCTTGGGTGATCCTACTATCTTGGAGGCTAGGAAGGCAGCAGTCTGATTTATCTTTTCATCCATGGAATACTTCCCCCTTGTAGTTTCCCTTTTTTTCCCATTATGTCAGTCATGATGAAAAGTCAATGAATTACAAAAAAGGCTTGACAATCAGGTTTCTATCTACCACATTATATAGCAATTTACCAGTGAGATATCACAATATATAAGAAATATATCCGCAAAATTTGGGGCCTGTATCAGCGGCAAATTTTTTTTAAGAAGAATGGAGGTTAACATTGGAAGAAGAGTCAGTCATACATCCATCTCTGCCTGTCCTCACCCGATGGGTGCTGTTTGGTGCCACGGTCTTCTTTTTCGTGTACGGATTTATGCCTCGTGGAGGACAAAACACGATCCGGCCGGTTATCAATAACGTTGTTTGTGAACCCGAAATTTTTCCGTCTACGGCAATCCGCTCTTGCTCTGACATAAAAGAGAGGACGCTACATCAGATCATCCTTCTCGCTGCCAGCCGTCACAAGGTCGACCCTGCCCTTGTAAAGGCCATAATCAAGGCTGAATCCGGATACAACCCCAAGGCCGTTTCCAAAAAAGGCGCTATGGGCCTGATGCAGTTGATGCCCAGAACAGCCGAAGCCTTAGGTGTTGAAGATGAAGATATCTTCAACCCGGAGAATAATATTAATGCCGGTGTCAAGCACCTCAAAAAGCTACTCATTCAATTTAAGGGAAATGTCAGGCTAGCTGTGGCAGCATATAATGCAGGGACCAAAACAGTTAGAGAATACAATGATATACCCCCCTACGAGGCCACCCGGCACTATGTCAATAAGGTCCTTGAATATTATCAATACTACAAGAAACAACTGGCCTGAGCAACAGGCAACTCCCGAAAACCAGGTACCTTGCAAGTCATTGCTCCTTTATTACGCACCCCGCTTTTTTTGACCTTGACCTATTTCTCTGCCCTAATATAAGTTGAGTATCCACCTTATTAGGGTGTAGTTGTTTATTGCTCCCTAAAAGGAACCAGGAACATAATTAAATCCCAAACAGTATTCATGAGGTTTGATAGTAACATGGAAGATTTGATTTCAAAGGGCCAGGCCCTCTTAATTGAAAAGGTTATAAATCAAGGTATATGTGTAGGGTGTGGTGCATGTGTAGGTCTTTGTCCTTATTTTCATTACTTTGACGGAAAAGTTGTGGTGACCGACCGGTGTAGTGCTGATACTTGGAGATGCCTGCAATTATGCCCTAGGGCCAATTATGAGGAAACTTCTCCTCAACCGGAAAGAATTACCGGTGGAAACGAAGAAATTGGACCCCACCGAGACGTAATAATGGCAAGGGCAAAGGATAAAGGCATAAGGAAAGTAGCCCAGTACGGCGGTGTTGTTTCCTCCATACTCATATACGCGCTTGAGAAAGGATATATAAAGTCGGCTGTATTGACTGATTCGGGTAATAATTTATCCCCGGCCGGTACTTTAGCCGCAAACAGATCAGATGTGCTCGAGTGCGCCGGTTCGAGATACTCGGCCTCCGGCGGTCTCTCAGCAATGAACAATGCTATAAACGCCGGACAAGACAGGTTGGGAATAGTTGGACTTCCTTGCCAGATGGAGGCCCTGGCCCGCATGAGGCTTATGAAACCGGATGGAGAGGAGATGGACAGTCGTATTGCGCTCCGAATCGGTCTTTTCTGTACATGGGCTATTGATTATCGAGGGCTTGAGGCCTTTTTGAAAACAAAAGACGTTAAATCTGATGTGAAAAAATTCGATATTCCACCACCTCCCGCTGAAATATTCCAGGTCGTGACAGAGAACGGTCAGAAAGACTTTGCTTTATCTGATATCAGACACCTGATCCAGAAGGGATGCACATTATGCCAGGATATGACGGCGGAAATGGCTGACATTTCTGTTGGAACGGTGGAAGGCCAAAACGAATGGAATACAGTTATCATCAGGACGGACAGGGGGGCTGAACTGTTTAATTCAGCAGTTAAGAACGGGCGGTTTGAAACCAATAATTTACCCGAGGAAAATCTTGAACATTTGAGAGAGGCTTCCCGGAATAAAAGGCAGAGGGGACAAAAGGCAGAACTTGAGTTGCTCAATGCCGTAAAAAATCAGGAATAAAAATCGGAGTGCAGCATGAAGATGATCAGCCGGAAATCAGGGGGAATTGATTTGTTGCTTCAGGGAAATGAAGCTATTGCCCGCGGAGCCCTAGAGGGGGGTGTCGTATTTTGCGCAGGGTATCCTGGAAATCCTTCATCGGAAATCATTGAAACCTTAGCCGAGGCTGCTAAGAATCTACCCATTTACGTGGAATGGTCCACAAATGAAAAAGTAGCACTTGAAGCGGCTACTGCTGCCTCGTTTGCAGGATGCCGTGCCTTGGTAAGCATGAAGCAGAATGGTGTTAATGTGGCCTCCGACTTCCTTACAAACCTGACCCTGTCGGGAACAAAAGGTGGATTGATCCTGGTTACCTGCGATGACCCGGCAGGGATCTCAAGTACTAACGAGGAAGATGCGAGAACATTTGCCCGAATTGCGGGAATTCCGTTACTTGAGCCTGCCACCCCCACGGAGGCCCTTGAAATGGTAATATGGGCCTTTGAGCTTTCTGAAGATATCAAAAATGTTGTCATGATAAGAAGCGTGTCCCGGCTCTCTCACACACGTTCAAATGTCACGATCGGTGACTTACCGGACATTAACATAAGACCTTATTTTGACCCGGATACGCCTTTTCATACCTTTCCAGTGGTCCCTAAACACGAAGCCAGGAATGAAAAACTGAACCGTGCAAGGGGCTACTTTGAAGACTCATCTTTCAACCATTATGACGGCCCGGATCGGCCTGAACTCCTGGTAATATCTTCGGGGTGCGCCTGGAATTATGTGGTCGAAACAGTCGAAATTCTGGGTCTGGGGGATCGGGTAGGTATTCTTAAACTTGGGACCACATGGCCCCTTCCAAAAGGATTACTGGAAAAACACCTAAAGACCAGCGATCAGATTCTCTTTGCAGAAGATGTGGACCCTTTTCTGGAGGATAATGTCAAGGCCCTGGCAGCAGATCTGGGTAAAAAGGTCGGAATTAAGAAGTATCTTGGCAAGGCATCGGGACATATACCATTATGCGGGGAACTGTCTCCCGGCCATCTCCTAGGCGTGATCGGAGATGTTTTTCGGATTTCATGGAAAAACAATTCCTACAGGGAAAAAATCGCGTTGCTGGTCAAAGACCCTATACCTCCCAGGGAATTCGGCTTTTGCCCCGGATGCCCGCACCGGGGAACTTATTATGCCGTAAAGACAGCGCTTTGTTGGGATAACCGAAACGGATTTGTATCAG
>CAZUHR010000316.1:0-4255 GCA_964620335.1 uncultured Desulfobacteraceae bacterium | reverse complement strand
CACAACTGGACATTCCCCTCTTTGAGCTTATTACCGGAGAATTAGGTGATCGGATTAGGAGCATGCGTACCATCAACAGCCCCATATAACGATGAACTCACCGGCAGCATGGGCCGCAAGGCCCTTGCTGTCATGTGAAGTGTTTGGTTAAGCGTTCTTCATTTTTTTATTTTTCGGCAAAAACCTTATAGTTACAATAAAACGATCGGGGTCCAAATGATCAACTATCACCTTGTCATATTGCTCGTCTGTTGGTTCTGCAAAAACTTGTTGGATCTTTTCTGATTCTTGATCCAATCTTTGGCTTTCTTGATCAAAGATAACTTTTTCGATCATTTGGTCCATAAGAATACCTGCGAACGAGGTAACGCTCAAAATGCTTCAGACTCTATAAAAGTGATTACGTGGTCATGTGTGGAAGGATTCCGCCATCTAGTGCGGTAGTTCATGAACAATTCCATAACACGGGGCTGAAAAACGTTACTATCTGCGAGGTACGTTTCAATATCAAAAGGGCGTTTCTTTGTAGGGTTCTTCTCAGCCGGAATTTTGTAAGATTCCTTAAGGATACCTTCAAAAGCATGATTTGTGCGGGATATAACATCTGTAAAAAGATCACCGTCGCTGTTCTCAAGCGCATTAGCAAAGTGCCGCTCAGCCATTTCGATATGGCGAACTACAGCCATTATCCCACTTTTTGTAGTTTGCCAAGAACTCTTTTTGATTGACACTGAATTGAAAATCTCTTTTGGGTCACGATTTCCATAGATATACCTCCAAGCACCAAATATTGCCCTAAAATCTCACCTAAATATATAGCCCCAAATCAAGGACCAACGATAGGGAAAAAATAATACAGCATGCCCTATGCCCGGAACACTGCTCCCCAGACATCTTGAAGGCAGAATCTTATGATAACTGTCCCCTTGACACCCAATCGCCTTTATCTTATGTTTTTTTGACTCATGAGAGGATGGTAACCAGGCACCTGTGACCAGTTATCTTGCAGCACTCCAGAAGCTGGTTTACGTGTAAAATTAAATATATCAATATTAAGAGAGAATCAGTCCCGATGAAAGATCAACTTACGTGCCCTCACTGCGGCAAGGTTGTAAAAAAATACCGGAATCCTTTTCCAACTGTTGATATTATCATCGAGATAGCCTCCGATAAGACTGAAGGAAAGACCCCAGGAGAAAAACACGGGATAGTGCTTATAAAAAGAAAAAACCCTCCCTTCGGGTGGGCCCTTCCAGGAGGTTTTGTTGATTACGGTGAAAGCCTTGAATCAGCCGCCCTAAGGGAAGCCAGAGAAGAAACCTGCTTGGATGTGGAGCTTTTGTACCAATTGGGTGCCTATTCGGACCCGGAAAGGGATCCCAGACACCACACCATTTCAGTGGTTTTCGTGGCCCGGGCCGCTGAAGAACCAAAAGCGGCTGACGATGCCGAAGATGTTGGTGTGTTCGACCGAAATTCCCTTCCCGAGCAACTTGCATTTGATCATGCAAAAATCCTACGAGACTATTTCGAGAAATGATTCCAAAAAAACTAAAGACCTTCCTTTTACCGGCCCTCCTATTACTGCTCCTTGTTATTGCGTCCATTTTACTCGCTAACAGCCTTATTAACAGGCCGTCTGTCCAGCAGTATTTGTTGGACCAACTGGCCGAATCCACGGGCTTTGAGCTTAGAACGGGTAAAATAGATATCAGCTTATGGGGTGGAATCGGGATCACCGCCCACGATCTGGAAGCCAAATCACGATTCGAGCCTGAGAGCATTACAGCCTCACGCGTAAGAATCTTTCTTGACGCGAGAGAACTGATAAAGGGGCGTATTGTCCCTACAAGGATGTCCATGTTGCGCCCCAGGATCAAAATGGCACTGGAACAAGATTGGGTATTTTCCAAACCGGGTGAAGTTTCAGGGCTCAAAAAGATGATCTTGCGCAGACTATCCGGACTTTCTGCCGTTTCCATGAAACAAGCGAAGGTTTATATAGAAAACCTTCCCTTTGAATTGGAAGACATTATTTTTAATGCATCTCAAAAAAGGAAGGACCCTACCAGCTTTGATGTCCGCCTGGAAGGAAAGATTGCATATAAGGGCGAAAAAGCCCCCTTTACGCTGCGTGGAAACATTAGCCGCGATGCGGAAGCAAAAAAAGATCCTTTTGCCGATGTCACGGTGAAGGCGAATGATATACCGTTAACCTGGATTCCCTGGCCTGTTTACCTTCCCGTTGATAAGGGGCAAGCAGATTTTGATATAAGGGTTGCTGGCACGCTGGACGGGACTCTATCAGCAGCAGGGAAAATCACCATGGAGGACCTTCACTTGCGGCTTGTCCGGCCTCATGGCAGCAAGTCCTTTTTGTTTCAAAAGCTTGCATTTGATTTCGAATCCTGCTTCTCCGAGCGCGTCTTAGAAATCTCAGATGTCCGGTTGGATGGGCCGGGTTTTTCCCTGTCAGCAAGTACAAAGATCGATTTCGAAGACAGCTCCAATCCAGGCCTGACCTTACATCTCAAAAGCCCTTATGTACCGCTCAAAGAATTCAAGGCTGTCTTTCCAACACCCCTCCTTCCTCAGTGGATTGAAAACCGGCTTTTTGCCGTCCTTACTGATAAATATGGCGAGATCAGCGTGAATCATTTTTTTCTGGAAGGCACCTTAAATAGGATCGGGAAGTTGAACCGGCCTGAAAATGCCGAATGTCTTTCAATGAAGCTATCGTGGAAAGATCTTGAGGTCCTTGAAAATGGAAGCGGCCTGCCTTTCAACAATGTATCTGGAGAACTGACTATCAACAATGGAATTCTTCATATATCAGAGGTTAAAGGCTCTTTCGGATCTTCTACCGTCAAGAAAGGCACACTGGATATAGATACCCTGTATGACGATACCTTTGTCTACGATATCTCGATTGATGGACTATTTAGACTTGAAGACCTTCTGAAGCAAAGGGACATGGATTTGATTCCCATTAATGTGTCCCGGCATCTTTATAAGTTTGTAGACGCGGCCGGAAATCTTGAAGCCCAAATCAGGTTTCATTTTGAAAGAGGCTGGGACTATCCAAAAATACAAAAGGGAACCTTAATTTTCAAGAACTGCGCATTTAATCAAAAGCAGTTGCTTCTCCCCCTGGTACTGGGTGAAGTGAAAATACAGATTGACGATGATGGTAAGAGCCGGTTTTATGGCACAGGTTTGTGGGGAAACTCAAGGTTCAATACCAAAGGATCTGTGGATAACCAGACCGAAGCCGGCATGATGAATATGGTGGCCAGGATAGACGCAAATGAAATCATGAATCATTTTTATAAGGGCAATCAATTGCCCGTAAAATTTACCAACCCGGTGCCCTGTCGAATCTCCCTGTCCAAGCAGAAGGACATCTGGTCCTGTAGTGGAGAAATTGATCCTAAGGAGGTGTTCCTGGACATAGGGTCTTTTACCGTGAATCCACAAGGACAGAAAGACAAAATTGTGTTCAGCGTGGATTTCCAGCCGTTGAATAAGGTCTCGTTCAAAAAGATCAGTTGTCTGTTCGGAAGTTCTGCTATTGAATTTTCCGGTTCCTATGATCTGATGAATCAGGATCTGTTCGATTTCAAAGTGACAACGCCAGGTCTTTTAATGGGTGACCTCGGCCTGCAATCCAAAAAGAACAATGAATATGCAGAAGGAATTATTGTATGTGATGCCTATGTAAAGGGATCAAGACGAAAGCCCGTGTTGACTTCCGTGATCGGACGGGTGGTAGGCCATGATCTGTCTTTGATATCAGAACGTCTTCCTTCACCTATTCGCGACGCCCATTTCAAGCTGGATCTTTCAGACAAAAACGTCTCCATCAATTTTCTAAAAATGAAAGTGGGGGAGAGCCCTATACACGTGCAAGGAAAATTGAAGGGCTGGGATGGCCTTAAAGGTAAACTGACGGTCAAAAGCACGTATATGAATATCTCGGATTTTAAGTCTAAACGAGTCCGTTCATTATTTGAAAAAAAGAAATCAGATATTACCAGGTTCGCAAGTAGGACGGAAATCAACCTGGACTTGAATGTCGAGCGGGGTCTTTGGAGAACGTTAGAATACGGGCCTTTAAGAGGAAATTTTGCTTATCGCTCAGGCGACATACATATCACGAACTTGAAAGCTCGTACGGCTCACGGGTCATTAAAGGTGAATGGTCTTCTAAAGAGTGGAAAACAGCCTGGGATATCTCTTTCCAGCCATATTGTAA
>CAZUHR010000315.1:0-4272 GCA_964620335.1 uncultured Desulfobacteraceae bacterium | reverse complement strand
CTGTCATAAATCTGGGCACTAAAAAGGAAACATCTCTTGGGACCTTTGGACCCCTTAGTTATTTTGGAGAGATGGCCCTGATTGATGATTTGGTTCGATCAGCCAGTGTTATCGCCAAAGAGGACACTCAGGTCTTATCGTTAGATCAGTGGAACCTTCGCGAAGAGATTAAAAAATATCCTTACATGGCTATTGAGTTGCTCCAGATGCTGAGTCGGCGTATACGAGATATTGAAAAGACTTTAATAAATACTTTGGGGACTTTTTTGCCTATTTGTGCCAATTGCAGGAAGATCCGCGATAAAAAAGGTTCATGGGTACAGATTGAAAAATACATTTCAGACCATTCCGAAACTAAATTCACTCATGGGGTTTGTCCGGAATGTGAAAAGAAGCTCTATGGTGAATTTTTCAAAGGTGAAGAATGAGGCTTGCTGATATGCTTATGAGTCAAGAGCCCCCTTAACTTTCCGTGTCTGTTAGGGCCACAAGACAAAAAAGCGAAAGCCAATATGACTGCAGATCAAAACCAGATCCGTTTTGGAATTATAGCACTGGAAAAGGGATTTATCACGTCAAGGCAGCTTGGAAAGGCTGTGAACGCACAATTGAGCGATGATTTGGAGAAGGGAAAATACAGACTAATTGGTGGGATATTGGTTAATATGGGATTTATGACCGTATCACAAGTTGAAGAAGTACTTGACGACCAGGAAAGAAGGGATGCCGGCATCTGAACTTTAAAAAAAACAAATAGCATCTCGAGTGTGCCTAGCTTTATATTTTGTAGAGCACGGGACATCCTTAGGAAACTAAATAAAAGATGAATCCTATTGTTATTTTATGGTCGCTAGGACAAAACTGCAAGACTGAAGGGCGTGCCTAAGATTCATATTAAGCTATTACATGTGATGATGCAGCCCTTATTTTTTTATTGATAAACCGACAAGAAGATGCCCCCTGATTCTCTCGGGCACATCTCTTGTAATATGCCTGATCTCTGTTTTTAAGTTTACCGGCGCTTCTGAAGATTCCTTCAGGTAATATTTCATATCCAGTATGTCACCAACCTCTATATGCTTTAATATCTCGGAATCTTCTTTTACGAGGATACTAATGCCGGACTGAGAGACATCCCATATCTTGAATTGATAGAGATAATTGATTTTGCTTATTGAAAATTCCACACTGGAATACTGCTCTTCTATTGATCTGGGTTCCGATCTCCTATCATCACCTTCATGTATATTGTTGTTTCTAGTCATAATTGTTCTTCCATTCTCAATAGTTTTGCGGAACTCATTTGCCGGATGATCCAATGTGCTTTTTATATTAAAATTGAAGAGTTAACCCCAAAAACAAGGGAATTTGCGCCTATAATATAAACATATCAACTAGTTATCCTGGTACAACCCCGATCCCGTCTATTGCAACTGAATATCTAATGTCTTGCTTATCAAGACAGATAATCTAAGAAATGAGCTTCTGGTAACACTGAACCATTTCGATAACGCCATTGAATTATGAGTCGTAGGTTCATGAACTTCAATAGTATCATCAGACGGAATCATCCCCAGTAGCCTCGATAAGTCTGCAATCTGTGTGACGATTTTTAATTTCTGATCTTCAACCTTTTCTTGGGGCTCGCTCTTTGACGGGCTCATTTCGTCCGGTTTCATGGCATGTGCTAGCATCATTTTGGGCATCTTAAATCCTTGTGCATAAGCGATGGAGACATCCACAAATCCTGCTTCTATCATCATTGATCGTATGTCGTCTTCCATCCACAACCCCATTCCCCACCGGTTGACCTCCTTCGTGTGGTCTAATCCATCTTCAGCGTTCCACTCTACGCTGACGACAACTCTTCCCCCAGGCTGTAGCACCCGATACATTTCTTTAAGCGTTTCCAAAGGCTTGGGAAAAGCGATGAAACTACCCATCGTTGTGATAACGCTGAACTTGTTATCTTGCCAAGGAAGCCGTGAGGCTTCGCCATGCACGAATTCTGCGGTTCCAGCAGCGACACGATCTCTATTCTTCCTTGTCGCTATCTTGACCATTAGCTGGGAAAGATCCAAGCCTGCAATGTTATGCACGTGAGATGCATACTTCTTGAGGAAATGGCCACAGCCACAGGCAATCTCAAGGAGATCGTCTTCGGGCTGTAAATCCAACAACTCGGACATGTTCTTGTATATCGACTTATGACCCGTTACCATAACCCAGGCTGCGATCCGCCCAACAAGCCCCCTAGGAAGCATTGGCTGTGGCAGCATCCTCTTTTCGTGGCTCATATTGTCACCTTTTGGCTGCGGTATCTCTTGCTTTGATCTTTCTTCCCGGAATAGATATCTAGGCTAATTTTAATATAAACATATCAATCAGTTGCCTTGGCGACCCTGATCCAATCATCTCCCTTTATTTGTGTTTTGGTGTCCACTTTCTTTGGGTAGGTTCTGCGTCCTAGTTCAAGGGGTTAGGTACCGTTCTTCTCCCACCGGTAAACTCGCATCGGCGGTATGTTGAAAAGTTCCACCCCCACCTGTCCCGATCCCAGGTAGGGCTGGCACAGACATGCGACCCGCTTGCTTACTTGGTATGCCACGAACCGTCCCCCTGGGGCTAGCACTAAGGAGATCGCCATAAGAATCTGAGATCCTAAGCCTTGGCTCATGGTGGAAAAGGGAATACCAGAAATTACAACCTCTGGGGCGCCTAGCCCGTACATATAAATGATTTCTTTCAGCCCGTGAGCATTACCAAGATGAGCAATTAGTCGATCGTCCTCAATGCAGTCCACCAAGGCGTGAAAATTCGGATTGATCTCGATGCTTAAAAGCTTAGCGTGCCGCGCCATTGCACGCAGTATCGCTCGGGTAGTGCCTCCGGTGCCGGGCCCCAGTTCTACTATGGTCTTGGCTGAACCGACCCCGGCTGCTTCCACAACGTGGCGTTCAAGGAAACGAGAACTTGGAATTATAGAACCGATCTGAAGAGGATTTTTCAGAAATTCTTTAAAGAAGACGGATCGGTTGTCCATCAGGGAACGAAGTAGCTTAGAGTTTGACATCCGCATGGCAATAACAGATCTAAATCAGGCCGCTTAAAGTTGAGTTAATGAGCGTTACGGAGCATACAGCCGTAGGGCTCTTAAACATATAAAACAAGGTAAATTCAGAAGAACCATTAGCCGACAGTTTTAACGAGTAGATTAATATATTTTTATGCAAAATATAACAGAAAATTGATGAAAAATCTGCTTTAAAAGTGCCCGAATCTAGTATCTTTTACCTCAGAGTTAACTGCGTGTATTTTCTTATAAGTGCTCCTTTTACTTTGGTGGTTGAAGGAACACTGAGGATACCGCAGTTAACTCAATCCTTGATCACCCAACGGTGTTGCACTTATGATTTGATTCACACCCAAAAAACAAGGGAATTTATGGCTATAAAATAAACATATCAATGAGTTATCTTGGTACAACCCCGATCCTGCCTATTGCAACTGAATATCTAATGCCTTGCCTATCAAGACTGATAATCTTAGAAATGAGTTTCTGGTAACACTGAACCATTTCGACAACGCCATTGAATTATGAGTTGTGGGTTCATGAACTTCAATAGTATCATCAGACGGAATCATCCCCAGTAGCCTTGATAAGTCGGCAATCTGTGTGACGATTTTTAATTTTTGATCTTCAATCTTTTCTTGAGACTCGTTCATTTCACATTTGCCTCCTTTTTCTTCAGCTCACTCGCTCAGATTGAGTGGCGGGTGGCCTTTAGTTACTACTGGTAACGCCATGATTTGGCAACTAACTCGACAATACCTATTACCAAAACACCTAAAGCGATTATCCATAAGATAATATATCCCTTTAAAGGAAGATCAAATGGATTAATTAAAAGCCAAATAAGTAAGACCAGAGCCCCACAAATATTAATCGCGATTGCTCCACCTAACCCCAGCCCTCTTATTTTACTTTTAAAACCATATCTTTCGATAAACAGGGCGATACCAATTCCCAAAATGACTCCGCCAAGTATGGTGGGATAAAAATTCGTATTTGATTTAGGAACCCCTAATAATTCAGAAATTCCGAAAGGAAAGAGTAAAAGAAGAACACCTAAAAATACATTGATAATTCCATCAATGGTTAAGAGAATTTCTTGTTTTCTTTCCACAATGTTTTCTCCAAATATCGTTATTTGCAAACCGGGTAGGTCAGGGGTGTTACCACCCCTTTCCCCCCTAAGAACCCTGCGTGAT
>CAZUHR010000314.1:0-4285 GCA_964620335.1 uncultured Desulfobacteraceae bacterium | reverse complement strand
CCTGAAAATAGTCTCACGTTTCAAACGGTAGTAGGGTAAATAAACCCCATAGTCAATAATCCCCTTCATCTGGCCTAATCCTCCCTTCATACGCTCGAATACGTTGCATTATAAATCACTTCAATCCCAGAACTGTACCTGCGTGACCCATTCTTTCTGTTTGATAAGTTGCGTGATCTCTTTGCGGGACTTAGGGTCGACAACCGGTTCCACTTCTGAAACCCACAGGCCCCTGTCATTTTTTCGCGTCTTAATTCTCTTCACATATCCCGGTACAAGGGCATACCGGCATCCTCCGACACCACAGCACGATGAATCCACAATTGCATTTCCTACGACATATAGAACAACTTTCCCATCCACTACAATACTGACTTCTTTTTCTAGTACATACTTCCCGGAAATGGACTGGAATTCTCTTTTCAGCTCGTGGGGGTACTCTCTGGTCATTTACCTCGCCTCAATACCTCGGTCGACAAACTCTTAACCTAACTACTCTGGGCTCTTACACAGTCAGGATAACATTATATCCTGAATATCATTCATAGTGTAGTCTTTTCGTCCGTCTTTAAAAATAATTAAGGGATATTAAAAAGGCTGTCAAATTCCGACAAACACCGTCATATAAAAACGATTGACGTATCAATCAACAATGAATATACTTTGTTTTTGATAGATTTTATTAGATACATTTCATTCCGAAAAAATATGTCTGACACCTGTCTTTTAATTGATCGGTAAGAGCTAAGCTTTCAATCTTTTGAACAAAACCAAGAATTTTTTGTTGATATAAGACCGTACCAAAGCTTTAAGGACTACCTTATATCCAAATAGTGCAGGGTATGGAGTACCCATTACTCTTATTAACCCTTTTTCAAATAAGGAGGTTGTTATGAGCAAAAAATTATTTTGGTTTGGAATCCTGCTTGTTTTTGTCCTCACCGTCCCCTCCATAGCCGGTGCCAAGCATCATATCCCCGGTGTTACAGACACCGAAGTGGTAGTGGGCTGGACCACACCGCTTTCCGGTCCCGCAGCCCTCTGGGGAGTAACGGGGCTTGGCGGAATGGCATGGGCCAAACACATCAATGACCAGGGCGGGATTTATGGTCGGAAGATCAAGGTTATACTGAAGGATGACGGATATAACCCAACACGAGCGATCACAAACCTCCAAGAAATGAAAGGCAAGGTCTTTGCTATTGTCGGGCTCCTCGGAACCGCAATCTGTAATGTTGCCAAGGATTTTTTCCCTGACAACAATGTCCCGTTAATCACGGCATACGGCGATATCAGAATCTGGGCCCGATTGCCCAAGGACAGGCTCAAAAACATCTTCATTGCCTACCCGGATTACGAGGACGAGGCCGAGTATATAACAAAATATGCTGTGAACAAACTGTCCTCAAAGAAAATTGCCTTATTCTACCAAAATGACGATTACGGCAAAATGGCTATGTCCGGAATCAAAAAGGCCCTAGCTGAAATGAAGGGAAAGGCAAAACTTACCGGTGCCGTCCCTTACGAGGTGACCGAAAGGGCCCTGGGTACCCATGCCCTTAAACTCAAGGAATCCGGTGCTGATACACTCATCATTTATCCAACACCAACACACGGCGCCCTCATCACAAAGGCAATTGCCAAGATAGGCTACCAGCCCAAGGTCCTGACCACATTTACCCTGGGTGACCCCATCATGTATAAAATTTCCGGACCAACATGGGAAGGCACTTATGTTGCTCTTCCCGGGAATACCGGCCAGCCGGGATCTGATCCCCAGGCCGACCGTGTTGCCAACATCATGAAAAAATACAATCCTAAACTTGCGGGCAGGGAGTATCTCGCACTCTTCGGCGCTGCCTCAATGATGCATTTTGTTGAGGGAATAAGCTATGCCGGGCGCAATCTCACGCCGGAGTCCCTGGTCAAAGGAATGGAGATGATCAATAATTGGAAGCCCCAGAATCTCGGCGCACCGGTAACTTACGGCCCCGATCGGAGACATGGTAATAATGCCTCGCGAATGGGCCAGTTCAGAAAAGGGAAAGTTGTCGCTCTTGAGCCGTTTACCATCCACAAGGCCCATTTTTAAAGATATGGCTCTTCTGGACATAAACGGGCTATTAATCAGTTTTGGGGGTATCCAGGCCCTGGCCGGTATTGACCTGACAATGCGACAAGAAGAAATCTTGTCCGTCATTGGCCCGAACGGCTCAGGGAAAACAACCCTTTTTAACTGCATCTCCGGTGTCTACAAAAAGGACGGCGGAGAAATTCTGTTTCAGGGAGAGAGCCTCGAAAGGCTCTCTCCCGATTCCATAGCCCGGAAGGGTATCGCCCGTACATTTCAAAACCTGCGCCTTTTCCTTCATATGACTGTTTTGGATAATCTTCTTCTTGGAAGACATATCAAGTTCAAAAAAAAACCGTTTCATGCATTCCTGCGTTTGCGGAGCGAGGAACTTCGCCACAGGGAGGTAGTGGAAGAAATCATTGATTTTCTGGATCTTCAGGCCTACAGGCAGGCCCGCGTTTCAGACTGTCCTTACGGGGTTCAGAAACGAGTGGAAATGGGCCGTGCCCTAGCCATGGAGCCCCAACTGCTCCTGTTAGATGAGCCCATTGCAGGATTGACATCGGAGGAAAAGGAAGAGACCGCATACCGAATCAATGAAATCCGCGGCAGATACAGGACGGCCATACTGCTGGTGGAGCATGACCTGCGGATCGCATCCAAGTTGGCCGACAGTATGATAGCCTTAGACTACGGCAAGAAAATTGCCCAGGGCAATCCCGAGGACGTTCAACGGACACCCGAGGTGGTCAAGGCCTATTTAGGAGATGAATAGCCTCATGCGATTTAGTAGTAGGCGGACCTCCCTGATTGACATAACAGGAAGACATGACCCCTTTACTCAAAATAGCAAGCATTGAAACCCTTTACTATGACCGGATATACGCTCTCCAGGGTCTCTCCTTAGAGGTTAAGGAAAAGGAGGTCTTTACGGTCCTGGGGCCGAATGGCGCCGGAAAGACCACGTTACTCAAGACCATTGCCGGTCTCCTAAAGGACCAGCCCAATAAGGGCACCATCCAGTTCATGGGCAAGCGCATCCACCGATTAGCCCCGGAGCGTGTCTCCCGCTTAGGAATCGTTTATGTTCCTGAAGATCGAGGCCTGTTCAGAGAACTGAATGTAAAGGAAAATCTGGATCTCGGATGTTGGGGCCGAAAGGATAAAGGCATCCGGGATGACTTTGAGTTTATATTCCGTCTTTTCCCCATTCTCAAGGAACGCGCAAAGCAACAGGCTGAAACCCTATCCGGCGGAGAACAGCAGATGCTGGCAATGGCGCGCGCCATGCTCCGACGCCCCAAGCTCCTCATGTTAGATGAACCCTCTCTCGGGCTAGCACCCCTGGTGGCCCGACACGTATACGACGCCCTTTCGCAAATAAGCAAGGCCGGCACAACTATCCTTTTAGTTGAACAAAATGCCAAGCTGGCCCTGCGTATTGCAGATTTCGGCTATATAATGGAATCCGGACGAATCGTGCTGGAAGGTACCTCCAAGGAACTGCAGGAAAACGAGGACGTGCAGGAGCTCTACCTCGGTCTGGGAGGGGAGACGGTTTCCCCCAAGGGGTGGCGTTTGTACAAGAAAAGGAGGACATGGTGATACAGCACGAGGCAACCAACTTTGCCAGCCTCTTTTTCCACCAGGTAGATCACTTCAAGGGCCGTGTAGCCCTCAGGCACAAAGATTACGGAATCTGGAACCGGATCACCTGGACCGAATACGGTCAACAGGTCCGTGAGGTGGCCGCCGGGCTACTGGCCCTAGGGCTGAAGCCGGGAGACAGGGTTGCCATATTGGGCGACAACAGGCCTGAATGGGCGATCTGCCACCTGGCATCCATGACCGCGGGTGGCTCTACGTGCGGTGTGTATCCAACCTCTTCTGCGGAAGAGGTTGAATATATTGTCGGCCATTCCGAATCCAAGGTCCTTTTCGTTGAAAATGAAGAGCAGGTAGATAAGGTCCTACAGATAATTGACAACCTAAAGGTGACCCGCGTTGTGGTCTGGGATCCAAAGGGACTGTGGGGCTTTTCGCACGAAAAGATCATTTTTTTCGACGAGTTTATTGAAAAGGCCCGGGAGTATCTCCATGACCATCCCGAAAGCTTGGCGGACAGGTTGAAAAATATCAAAACCGATGACACGGCTATGATTATCTATACCTCGGGCACGACGGGCAGGCCCAAAGGAGCCATGCTCTCCC
>CAZUHR010000313.1:0-4302 GCA_964620335.1 uncultured Desulfobacteraceae bacterium | reverse complement strand
CAAAGTCGATTGATGACCGTCTCGAAATGTGTTGTCCTGAATCTTTAAAGGCTTCACGCCAACCTCCCCTGAAAAATCGCTCATAATGGTCCTCCATTTAGATCACTTTAGTCACTTAATATACTCCAGCACTCCTTTACACTTTGTAACTACTCAGGTTATTTAGCCTGACTACGTTAGTAGTCACTACAATTTCAGCTAAAGCCAATTATCTCTGATCTTAAGGATATTAGGCGGACACAGGCGAAGGGTCAAGGGAATTCATTTCAACCGCGAATAGAAGCTGCCCGCTTAATCCCTAACATCAAAACCTTTCAAAATTTTCTGAAAAAATCATAACTGCCACAATATCACACCTTGTTTTAAGGCAGAATAAAATAAGGGTGTTTGTCAAAAAAGGGGATTCACGGTAAAATATATGAGTTGGACTTTTACGGTCATCCTTGTTTCACGGAATCTCAGCCTCTTTACCGGGCTCGATTACCTCGGCTTTGGCCCCCAAATACTTTAAAATAAACTTGAGTATAGATTCATATTGTTCTAAACATTATCGTGATTGCTTGCGATTCAAAACCGATAAACACCACAATCCCTTAAAATTACAGGAGAAAACCTTGGTTTTGTCCCGAAACAACCAAAGCCCCAAGATCTACACCATAAGCCAGCTCACCGAAGAGATCCAGGTCATCATCGAGGAACGATTCGATTTTGTATGGGTTGAGGGTGAAATATCAAATTTTACAGCCCCTTCCTCGGGCCACTACTATATGGTCCTGAAGGATGAAAAGGCTCAAATCAGAGCGGTCATGTTTCGCCTCCAGTCCCGCTATCTTAAATTCCTGCCGGAAAACGGCATGAAAGTAATTGCCCAGGGCAGGATAGGCATATACGCGCCCAGGGGAGAGTATCAGATCATTCTCGATTATTTGGAGCCAATGGGTGTAGGCGCCCTTGCCTTAGCCTTTGAGCAGCTTAAGAAAAAGCTTGCCAGTCAGGGTGTCTTTGATAAAGACATAAAAAAACCACTCCCCTATCTCCCCCAACGGGTTGCCGTCATTACGTCCCCTACCGGAGCGGCGATTCGTGATTTCTTGAATGTAATCCGCAGACGATTTGCCAATATCAACATAACTGTTGTCCCGGTCCGGGTCCAGGGGAATGAAGCCGCCTCAGATATGGTGAAAGCCCTTCAAATAGTTAACGATAAATTGAATATAGATGTTATAGTATTGACACGCGGAGGAGGGTCCCTTGAAGACCTGTGGGCCTTTAACGAGGAGGAACTGGCCCTGGCAATAAGGCGATCAAATATACCGGTTGTTTCTGCGGTCGGTCACGAAATAGATCTGACCATTTCTGACCTTGCAGCCGATTTTAGGGCGCCAACGCCGTCTGCAGCCGCCGAACTCCTGGTCGTGGAAAAGGAGACCCTTATAGATCGCCTGGATAAGATGAGGAACCAGCTGACATCTAATATTTTTCTCACATTTAAATATCAAACTCAAAAATTGGAACACCTTGTTAGTGGACTTCTGGATCCTAGAAAACGGATAGCGGACACCTGGATGCGACTCGATGAAATTCATTCGAGGCTTGCGAGGGAGATAAATTTGATTATGCGTGATCGAAAGACGAGACTGAATGCAGATGGACAGTCCTTACTCCTTCATTCTCCCATACAAATAGTGTCTTCCACAAAACAGCAACTGAATTTTCAAAAGACATCCCTTACTCGGGCCTTGAAAAGCTGCCTCGGAAAAAAACAGATGGCCCTTTCCCTGTTAGAAAAAGGGATGAATGACCTGAACCCACTATCAATTCTAAAACGGGGATACAGCATTACACGGAAGTTGCCGGAAAAAACCGTCTTGCGGGATGCGTCGGGGGTTCAAAAAGGAGATCAGGTTCAAGTACTGCTGTCAAAGGGAGGGATTAAGTGCCGGGTAGAAAGAGTAGAGTCTGATAAAAAAACATGAGAGCGACTTTTGCAAAAAATATCGCGGCGGTCAAGGCAACATATCCAGTTTGACAGTAAGGCTTCCAAATTATAGATTTATTTCTATAGTGTTTATAATCTGGAGGAATAATGGCCGAGAAAAAATTTGAAAAGGCGATGGAGCGACTGGAAGAAATCGTACAAAACCTCGAGGGAGGTGATTTACCCTTAGAAGACGCCCTAAAGGCCTTTGAGGAAGGGATGAAGCTAGCGAAATTCTGCTCGATCAAGCTGGAAGAGGCAGAGAAAAAAGTGACCCTCCTTATAGAAGAAAGTGGTGGGAGTTACACCCGGGTCCCATTTGAGCTTGAGGAAAAACAGGATGACAAATAAAGGTGTCTTTGACTTAAAGGGCTATCTCACAGATAAAAAAGCCATCGTGGATAAGGCCCTCCACAAATATTTCCCTCAACCTGGGGGCCCGGCATCCGATGTAATAGAAGCTATGCGATACAGCCTGTTTGCAGGGGGCAAAAGACTGAGGCCTATCCTGTGTATGGCCGGGGCCGAGGCATTGAAGGGGTCTGCAACTGATGTCCTACCTGTGGCATGCTCTCTAGAATTGATCCACACTTATTCCCTGATCCATGATGACCTTCCTGCCATGGATGACGACGCCTTAAGAAGGGGAAAACCTACCAGTCATAAGGTCTTCGGGGAAGCCATAGCCCTGCTAGCCGGTGACGGGCTGCTCACCGAGGCTTTTCACCTCTTAGCAGCCGAGGAACTGGCAGACCGCATACCACCAAATGTGATACTAAAGGTGATCAGGATGATTGCCAGCGCCGCTGGTTACGGCGGAATGGTTGGTGGACAGACTGTTGACATTCAATGGGAAGGCAAAACCGCCGATTTTCCCATTGTCGAGTATATTCATACACACAAGACCGGTGCCATGATTACTGCATCCGTTACATCAGGGGCTATATTGGCAGGCGGATACGGATGGCAACTGCAGGACATCACCAATTACGGAGAAAAGATAGGACTGGCTTTTCAGATTGCAGATGATATCCTGGACATTGAAGGCGACAGCATAGCCATGGGAAAGACGGCCGGAGCGGATAAGCAAAAGGGGAAGACGACCTACCCTGCTGTTTTGGGCCTAGAGAAATCCAGGAAAGTCCAATCGGAACTGATCAAATCAGCTATCCATTCTCTTAAAAAATTCGATCGAAGAGCCGATCCCTTGCGTCAGCTCGCTCAATATATTATCGAGAGAAAGAAATGAACAAATCTAATGCACAGAAAAAATTGTTAGGGAATATTAACAGCCCGGCAGACCTTAAAAGTCTGTCTATTAAACAACTCGAAGGCCTAGCTTCTGAAATCCGTCAAGAGATTATTGAGACCGTTGCAAAGACCGGGGGGCACCTAGCCCCAAGCTTGGGTGTAGTTGACCTTACGATTGCCCTCCATTATGTATTCGATGCCCCTAAAGACAAGATCATCTGGGATGTCGGCCATCAAGCCTATGCCCATAAACTTATAACCGGCAGGAGAGAACAGTTTCATACCCTTCGTACTTATGGCGGCCTCAGCGGTTTCCCCAAAAGGGAAGAAAGCCCTTATGACTCGTTTGACACGGGACACAGCAGCACATCAATTTCCGCAGGCCTGGGCATTACAACCGCGAAGGCCCTTAAAGGCGAAAACGGCAGGGTTATCTCGATAATTGGCGATGGTTCCTTGACTGCCGGTATGGCCTTTGAGGGACTTAATCAGGCCGGTCATACCGAAAAGAACCTAATCGTCGTTCTGAACGATAACGCCATGTCCATATCACCTAACGTAGGGGCCTTTTCGTCATTTTTAAGCCGTAAAATGACGGGCAAGCGGTTTGTTGATCTCAAGAAAAACCTGGAAAATTTCATTAAGACCCTGCCGGGGGTTGGGGAGAACATTCTCAGTCTCGTTCGAAAAAGTGAAGACTCGTTTATTACGTTCTTTACTCCCGGTATGATGTTCGAGGCATTCAAGTTTAAATACATCGGGCCCATTAACGGCCATCGGCTTGATCGCCTTATTGAGGCGTTCGCCAATACGGCTCACCTTGAAGGCCCGGTTCTTGTACATGTTCTCACAGTTAAGGGAAAAGGGTATGAGCCTGCAGAAAAGGACCCGGCACACTTTCACGGAGTGGGAGCTTTTGAAATTCCAACCGGCACACCATCAAAGAACGGTCCAAAGCCGCCTCCCTCTTATACTGAAATTTTCGGGAAAACCATGGTAGATCTGGGACGAAAAAACAAAAAGCTGTTCGCCATTACAGCGGCCATGCCGGAGGGAACAGGTTTGGCCGAATT
>CAZUHR010000312.1:0-4306 GCA_964620335.1 uncultured Desulfobacteraceae bacterium | reverse complement strand
CTGCCGGCCTAAGGCCCTGAGGAGTTTAATGTAATGGGATTCGAGGTCTGCCCCTTTTGGTGTTTTCAAGCTATCCCAATTGAATTCAGTCGGGATGCCGACGTCTTTTTTGTAAATCTTGCTGTATTCATCAGCCATCTTGAGAAACAGCAGGTAGGTGAGCTGTTCCAGATAATCACCGTAACTGACGCCGTCATCCCGCAGGGTGTGACAAAAACTCCAGACTTTTGAAACAATGCTTGCCGTGTTGTTCATTTCATTTTTTCTCTTTGGTTGAATAGTATTTTTGTTTTGAGCTTGTCGGTTTATCCGGAATTGTCGGCTTCAAAAGACCTTGTTTCAATAAAGGCTGGAGAATTGTTGCTCGAAAATGCTCTCGATGCCTCAGTCCCAGAAAGCCCATTATTTCAGAAGCAGATTTTGGGATTTTACAAAATTCAATAATTTTTTCGTTCTTCTCGACCTGCGCGGTGACCTGCGCGGTGACCTGCGCGGTGACTTGCCCGGTGACTTGCGCGGTGACTTGCGGGGTAAGGGGGACGATGCATTTAAAAATATCTTCCTCTATAAGTTCAGGAGTCTTGCCATCGGAATAATGCTGGCAGTATTTAAAAAGATTTCTCACCCCTGAGCCAAGCTCATCCGCAAGGCCGATTTCTTTAAAGAAACGGGCAATCACAGGATTCTTGGGAAAGGGAGAAAAATTGGCGGGATCGATCAAGCCCTGCGCATGAGGCTTATTGCTGTTTTCAGCAAACAACCGATTCGTTTCAATAATAAACTTCGCCGGGTAAGGATTTAAAAATTCACGGTGGATCAGCATGTTTGCTGCCACTTCCCTGAATATATGGTCTCTCAAGCTGATCCGCTGGTCTTTGTTGAGAAAAAATTTGTCCGGCAGATGTTTGGCCACAAATGCCATCAGGCGGTCATAACTATCCATCAGGTTGGTCCGGATGTCATCGCGATCGTCGTACCTGTCTATGTTCTCCCTCCTGAGCAGGGCATCGGTGCGGTGATGGGGCAGCACGGACAAAATGACCTGATCGTCTCCCAAAAGAAGGATTGCTGCCAGCGTAAACCCTTCCTTGCCACTTTGATAGTCCCTTTGAAAAAGTTGGGCGCTTTGAAGCAGCTCCATGTCGGACATCCTGGCCCAGGGATGCCCGGGCCTTTGATTGATCGCCAGTTTTCTTGCCTTGGAAACCAGATCCGGTCGCAGGTCTTTCATGGACACATAAGGATAAATGCGATTTTCCGAATAGGTGGTCTGCTTTCGAATATAAAGCGCGGTGACCAGATTGGTGTTGCTGGTGATATCAAAGTCCCCGTCTTCATTGCGGTCATAGATCTTACCGCTGCAGCGGTGAACCTGTGAGCTTTCCGGGACAAAGAGGCGGATGATCCTTTTTCCTTCAATGTTCCAATCCTCGGGCATCAGATAAAACGGCGGATTCAGCTTTTGCGGATTATTCAGGGCGGTCACCAGCTCTTTTTTGACCAGATCCACTGCTTCGGGGGCAATACCTGTTATCTTTCCACTGTCACTCACACCAAGGAATAAATCTCCTCCATTGCGGTTCAGAAACGCGCAAATGCTTTCGAAAACATCTTTGCCCAGCTTATTCCGGCATTCTTTAAATTCGATGGAGATGCCTTCTCCTTTACGGATCAGATTTTTTATCCCTGCTTTGTTCATTTTTCCTTCATCTTTTTTGATCGCAATTTTTCCCGACCGGCTGCAAGGGCTTTTTCAGCCTTGATTCGTTCCAGCAGCTTTTCTGCAGAAAGATATTGCTCTGCCTTTTCTTTTTGCAGTTCTTTTAACCACTCTCTGCCTACACCTGATTTAAGATATTTCTCTCTCTCAACGGCTTCTTTTTCAGATTTGAATTCTTCATAGTGTATTAATGCAATTGGTCGATGTGTCTTTGTCCATTCAGCTCCAATGCCAGCTAAATGATCATTTATTCTTTTATTCAAATCTGATGTAACTCCCTTATAAATGGAGCCATCCTCACACTCTAAAACATATACGAAATAAGTCTCTTTTCTTTTAGGCATAAGTTTTCCGGATCTATTTTCAACAATGTAAACATCTCCATTCTTCCCCTGCCTGCCGGCAGGCAGGCGCCACTCTCTTGTCAGTTCCCCCGAAAATGCCTTCTTTAAAATACTTTGCCGCAGGGCTTCGGCTTTCTTCAGGCTGTCTTCAATGGTTTGTTCAAGTTGATCGCAGACGGATAGGCGGGATTCGATTTCCTGAGCGATCTGGGACTGCTCTTTACAAGAACAGAAAGGGACATAAACACTCCTCATTAACGTCAAATTCATTCTAGGCCGTGTAGTACCTTTTGTAATTTCACGGAATTGTCTTTGAACAACATTGCTATTTATTAACAACGTTAACCAATCATAATTTACATAGTCAGAGGTTGGAGAGATTCTTATTAAATCAGCAACAATGACACCCTCTTCAATTTTTAACGGAACACGACAAGCAATCCCTAATGGATCTCCAAGCTTTGTTACAATAATATCATTTGTTTTAAACTGATGACGTTGCAAACTATCAAATTTTTCTTTTGATATATATCTCATATTTTTTTCAATAAATTCATTTGCTTTGATATTTTGAATTCGTAGTACGGGCTTTCCTGCTTCGGTATACTCTATAGATTTAAGATTTGAACCAAAAGGACCATCAACAATATCTTTTGAATTATCTATAACTGTGTTTGATAATCTAAACCAAGCCCACCCCTCAGGCAGCTCCGGTAATTCTTTTAATTCTGCATCCGTAAGACGCGGCAATTCTTTTGGTTTTTGGGGCTTGGTGGGTTTCTTTCTGCCTCCTGTTTTTGCCAGTTCACAGGCCTTTTCCCAATCTTTCAACTGCTTTTGGTAATTTTTTTCTCGCTCTTTCCGGATGCGCTCCAGAAGATTTTCCGCTGGTTCCGGCGGATTTCCCGCCTGCATCTGTCGGGTGCGCCATTCTTCGGTCAGCTTGCCTTCAAAGGCATATTTTAGCACGGCCTGGCGGTAGGTTTTCAACTGTTCCCGGGCTTTTTTGAGGTTTTCGATGCCGTTGTCAAGTTCGGAAAAGAGCTCCTCGATTTTGTCGACTATTTGGTGTTGTTCGGAGAGGGGGGGTAAGGGTATTTTTAATTTTCCGAATTTAGTTTTGTTAAGGATTGGTAATGTTGTCGATGATGCATTATCAATTATCGCTTTTTGGAATTGAGGGGAAATACAAATAAAATATACAAATTCCGATAAAAAAATTTTGTTTGGTATTATTGCGTTGATTTGCTGATTACAACTACCTGATGTTCTTATTAAGCCAGTCTTTCCAATAGTCGCTCCAATGCTTGTTACTAAAATACTTTTTTCTGGAATAAAACGAGCATTTTCAAGACCTAATTTGCTTAATCCATCTGCTGATTTTTTAGTATAGTAACCGGCATTTAAGTCTGTTGGCTTGTAAAAAGGGAACTCATTCTCATAATATTCAGAATGCTTTTTAGAGGGTGTCGAACCTGTTACAACCTCAGCGATTTCCTCTATGTTGCTATATATCCAATTATCAGGTAAATTCATATCTTATCGTTATGCTGCCAACGCTCCATTCATTTCATCAATAATCCGACGCATTTCATCGCCGAATAACTGGTACATCTTTCCAATGCCGCCCTTGCCGTCAAAGGGGGCATAATCCAGATCGTCCTTTTCAATATGCGCCGAACTTATGATGTGCTCTTTGATCATGCGCAGCCATGCCATCTGTTCCTCGGAGAATTTCAGAGGTCCGGCCTGTTTTTCAAAAACCCATTTCTGAAAATTGCGGTTGACCGTCTGCTCAAAAGAGGTAAGGGTGTCATCGATTCCGGTGATCCGCCGGATCAGGGAAACCAGTGCCGTAAGTTCGTTTTTCGGGGATTTGCCGTTGACCTTTTCCACCTGCTCGTATGCCTGCCAGACCCTCGCCGGTGCTAGAAGGGGTTTGTTTCGCTTTAATGTATCGAGCACTTCTTTAAGCATTTCGTAGGTAATATTTCTGCGTTTATACGGCTGGTTGTAGAAAATGGAAAGGGCGGTGATTTCATCCTTATTTGCTTCCATGAAGGTTTTGAAATCTTCTATGGTATCTTCCGCCTTAACCCTGCCCTGGCGATCCCATCCAGCATATTGCAGCTCGTCTAGGTTGATTTCATCGATAATTTGCTCATGGGATGTACGAACTTTTTCGATAAATTCGTTTAGTTCACCGGTGAAAGTATCTCTGGCGCGCTTGATCAATTCACTT
>CAZUHR010000311.1:0-4313 GCA_964620335.1 uncultured Desulfobacteraceae bacterium | reverse complement strand
GTTAGATGCCGTCGATTACGCCCCCCGCTCGACCCACTGACCTCGCCAAGCAGGAGCGTCGAAGGGATCGACGAAGTATTGAGTCTCGTGCGACACCTTTCCATCCCGGAACTCCATGATACTCACGGTGTAGACGCGCTTGCCCTCGTAGGTAATCACATACTCAGTAACCCATAAATTGCCCTCTCCTACGATCCGCCGAACCGTAAACCCCGATGGTTTACCAGGGTGATGGCTACGAAGCGCTTGCAGATTACGCCGACCGTGGATGACCTCGCCAGACTGTGGGTACTCGCACACAGTGTCATCGCGATAGATTTCATGCTCGGCAACTTGATCACCCGCAGCGGATGCAGCCCAATGTCGATCAATGGCCACCCGAATGTTCTGCTCTTCCATCATCGGCCTCCATTTGAGTCCGCGTGCTTACGACACCAACGCTTATTAGGCATCTAACTCAGAATTCACCGGGAGCGTAAGCTATCCGGTGGAACGACTTGTTCTTCGTCGGCTCGTCGGCTGCACCACTACTGTACGGTCTTAAATACGTCAGTGATAATATAATTGTCGGTGATGCCGCCTCCTGTGGCATTGGGCTGCTGGGCGCCTGATTTAGACAGCCCATACATAGCCTCTATTGTTCGCAGGATGTTGACATGTGTGATACCTTTGTTCTCTGTGTAATCACCGGGCTTGATATGCGCCCCGGCAAAGATCGTAACAATGCGGTTCTGCAAGTCGACACAGTACTCGTGATCACGGCCTTCGCCGGCACAGGAATGTGGGTCCACCAAAGGATTTGTCAGTCCCCGGTAATTCCTCTTGTCATTGTTTTCATCAAACGTGAGAATCAGAAGGCTGTTGTGATTTTTAGCCCATTGATAGTAGGGATCGATGTTTTTCTGCAGCCAGCGGTCACCTGCGGGGATGCTCTCGGTGATGGGTCCGTTGTGCATATCGTTGTCTAAGTTAGGAATGACGAAGGAAACGGTAGGTAGCGTGTCATACTGGGAGGGATTGGAAGGAAAATCCGCGAACCTGAGGTTGGATGATTTCGCGGCCGTTGTGCCATTGGGTACGCTGGCAAAGCTAATCCAGGGGACATGTTTTCTTGCATAGAGGCCTGCCGACGCCTGTTCGCCCGTGAAACCGATTTTAGGCAGGCTTTCCGCATAGCCCTTGAAGGAAAGCCCCTTATTGATCAATTGCTCACCCAAATTAGCCGTCTTAAAAGGGTATTTGGAATTATTCTTTTCAGATGGAACCTGGTCGATGAAGCCGATGGCCTGATTATCACCTGAAAACATCCAGTAGTAGTTGCCCTGGCTGAAGTGTTCCTCGCCATACATCTTTACGAAGTTGGCTCCCTCTTTCTTTAGCACGTTATTGATATAAGGTGCATTCGCGTTGCCGATGATCTCTTCGTAATTTTTGTTCTCCTCGACGACAATTACGATGTGATCATAGACTGGCAGGCCGGCAGGCCAGATAAGAGGGGGAGTCTCTGGGACCAGTGTCCTGGTAGAGTTCGAATGCATAGAGGACGAGCAGGACACGAGCATGACAAGGAGGGTAAAAATAAATGCGAGTCGTCTCATAATGAGTTCCTTTGTTGTGATGTTTTTCTTTCCATACATTTTAATCAATCAGCATACAATCGCAGAACGGATGAAGCTAAGCCGCAAATGCTGCTGCGCAGCAGTGGCATTTATCGGCTTCAGCGGTTGGTTGGCCAGCCGACCTATCAATTTGACCTGAAATTTTCTCGAAACCAAATTCACTTTGAGCGCTCGATATTCTTAATGAATTCCACAAATTTTTGATGTTCTTTGGACAAGTGAATATCCTCGATCTTCACTTTGAGATCAGGAAAGTACCACCCAACTTTGGAGTAGTAATCAATCAGATCCGCCGACTTAAAAGCATAATTGTGCCACGCATATGGAGCATTTCTCAAAATACGTAGCGTCGACTTCGATGCTTGCTCGTAATCTTCATGTCCCGATCTTATGTGAAGAAGTCCGACGTCATATTCTTTATCATCTATCGTCAATTCCAGGTCCGATTCCCTAACAGATTTTATCTTCAAATGAATGTCACTCTTCGGAACAAAATTATGCCCCTTATAAACGAAACTGCCCTTTAGATAAACGCCGTTGATCCCTTTGTGCTTCCCGACGATATCCATCTTTTCACTGAACCCGATCCCATAGAATAATTGACGCCCGTCTCCCTCAATGTAAAGTTCAAAGTCTTTAATTTTGTTGCCGGCCCAAAGGGCACCGGTCTTTAATCGATATTCCAACCACATATAAAACATGCTATCGCTTTCGCCATAGGCGTCATACTTGTGCGTTACAACATTTAATCCCTTCTTAAACGGGAGATCGAAGAGGCAAACAACATCTCCTTTCTTCATAGGGACATTCTCAGGCGGGAATCCTGAGAGATCCAAATCGTCGGCCATCACGATCCGATACTTAACCGGTACGTTGTTCACTGAAACTGCAAAGCTGGCAAATGTTCCCTTCGCACTTTCAAGAACCTGCTCTTTAGAAAGGTTGGCTTCTTCGTCACCGGGCCCCTTCGATGGAGGCGTAACAAAACCGACCTGCAAAACGCGATCATCGTCTGGATTCATAAATTCAAAATAAACATCGACAGCCCAAAAATAAGATTTTCTACCATCATTCCTATCGTGCACTGTGGGCTTAATTTTCAGGATTTCTTTCTCTATGGAAATCCGCGTTTGTTGAAGTGGAATTAGCGTGTTCCCAACTGAACCAAAGACTGTATCGTTCGAGTGAGCAGGTCTCCATACCGCAAAAACAATGATAATCGATAAGATAATTTTAAATATAGCTTTCATAATTCTCCCGACAATAGGTCTGGCCAACGCGTTTTTTCAGCCGCCGGATATTGATGGTCGGCTGGAAAAAATTGTTGGCCGTTTATATTTACCGTTCACCGTCTCGGCTTACCTGCTATTACCTCCCATCATGATGTCATCGAGCCAGTCAAGAATGCGCGCATTCGATATTAGAAGTGCTCCCATCTGGCAGTGTTCCTCAGCCCCTTCCTCCTTTGTAAACAGCATATAGTCTTTCCGATGAGACACTAGGGCATTATATAGCTTCAGTGCTTGCCCCGGCATAAACTTGTCCCCTTCAGAATCCACAATAAGGATGGGGCACGTAATCTTTGCTGCAACATCCTTCATGGTATAAGGTCTCGTCATCTTGAGCCAATCACTGGGGGATTTGGCATGGAATGTAAACATGCCATTCGCCATTACCCACCGAAAGGAAGGGTCCGATTTCATTTTGTCATAGATCGCCTTGTCGATCTCTTCGGCACCCTGCTGAGTGTCAAGGTACTTCTCTTCCTCCGGCGTCAGGCGAGCTGTCATGTGAAAATCGTATACACCTCCGTTGGCAATGCACGCCTTAATCCTCTTTTCAAAGGCGACGGCCCGGGGAGCAAGGTAACCACCGAAGCTGATACCCATCAGGGCAATCCTCTCCGCGTCAACCTCCTTTAGGGTAACGGCATAATCGACTACAGGCCTCACTACGGTTTCCCAGTTGGGTCGAAAAGGCAGCTTCTGAATCCGGATCACTTCTCCCTGACCTGGCCCTTCAAAGAGGAGAACGTTATACCCCCGTTTAACGGCGAAGTACGCAGTTTCAAAATAGAGCTCCTCCTTCGTGCCGTCAAAACCGGAGTGAACAATCAATAAGGGTCTCTTTGTCCCCGACTTGTCGACGAGGCAAAGGTATCCAGGCAATGTCGTTCCTTCAAAGGGGATATCAACATGTATTATCGGGTGGCCGGTCAGTTTCGCGGCTTTCAGGAAGCTGTCCCGGCTTTTCTTCCAGACCGACACAATGCGTGGATCTTCCGGATTGGTATGAAGGAAAAATTCGGCTGCCCGGTAATAGTTGGAGGCCTTAAAGAACTCCTGCCTCGCACTGATTGTCCTGCCTCGTGCAAGGAAATCATCTCCAGCTTTCTTGCGCTGTTGCGCAGTCTTCAACCATTCCCGGTACCAACTCTCATCGTCTCCTTCCTTAATCGAGTAGGCCGTTTTTAGCACTTCATTTACATCTGCGCCTCCACTTACGGCGTAACCCAGTGTTCGGAGCGTCTGAAACGAATACTGGGCATCTTTGAAGATCAGCTCCACTGAAAATACATTCCCGGCCGTAAGCAGACTTATCCCAAACAGCCATACCAAACAATTGATAAAATATAATCCCTTCTTCATTAGTAACTCCTTTCATTAACATATCCCCGGAATTCTGACGGCCAAC
>CAZUHR010000310.1:0-4322 GCA_964620335.1 uncultured Desulfobacteraceae bacterium | reverse complement strand
TATCATCAAACCTGGGTGCCAAGTTCAGGTTAACCCAGATTTTTCGGCCGTCTTTAGTAGCTTCCTGGATCTCAAAATTTACGGGCATTTTGTCTTCCAGTACTTTTGACCTCATCTCGGTTACTTTTCGATTTTCTTCATCACCTGGATACAAGATGCCTATGGGTTGAAGGCCTACGACCTCTTCGGCTTTGTATCCCAGGATATTTTCAGCCCCTTTATTCCAGAACAGTATGTTATTGTCAGGGTCGGTTGAGATGATGGCGATATTGCAAGAACTGTCCAATATGCTTCTCATAAATTTATTTATTTCCCTGAGAGTATCCTCCGATAGTTTTTGCTTTGTTACGTCATTGAAAATAACAATACTCCTGGAGTCATCATCCATGAGAGGCAGAAGGCTCAGAGTTACTTGATGTCTGTCCAGGCTTATAGGGGATTTTTCGGTTATTATTCTCGATATATTAGGAATCTTTTTCAGAAGGTTTTCTATCCTTTTGCGATCACCTTTTCTAAAAAGATCGACAAAATTGGAACCCAAAAGTCTGTTCTCGGGTATATTGATCATGGAAATCCCGGATTGGTTGGCATATACTATTCTTCCTTCAGGGGTAATTTCCAATATTCCTTCTGACATCTTTTCCAGCAGGATATCAAAATGCCGTTTCACGGAGAGCAGTTCTCTTGTAATGGCTCTCGGGAAGATATTGTCTGTTCCGATCATTTTGCCCGACAGGCATTTGCTATAAGTGGGATTGGATTCAGAAATAACGTCAAGAATGTTCTTCATCATTTGCTCAAAAGGCCCTTTGGCAATGCACCCGTCTGCCCCGATTTCATCTATATCTATTTCCTCCTCGGCAGCTATAGCGGAAAGGATAATAATATCGGTTTTTTTTAAATCCGGCATTTCTCGAATGACTTGACACAGTTTCCTTCCATCAATATTAGGCATGACAAGGTCGACAAACATTACTTCGGGTACATAGGTTTGAAGAATATCCAACGCAATAAGGCTGTCTTTTGCAGTCACCACCTGATGGCCTTCTTTTGTAAGAAAATCGTCAATGAAATCCAGAACAAATTGGTCATTATCAACTACCAGTATCTTTTTCATAATGTAAACTCCCCTTGATCAAGGCTCAAATGGTTTACCATGCTTTGTCCTGCCTTTGAATAAAGAACAAATTATTATCAATTTCTATGCCAAAGCATGCATTTCCCGAAGACTTATGAAAAAACTGGAGTTGGGAGATAGGATTTCTCTGTTTAATGTTCTTAAGCCATTGATTTTAAAACCTTTAAGGGGGATTTGAATAATTGTATTGTGGCTAATTATTTGAGGATTTTATGATGAAGGCAGGAAAGGCTGGACTTGCAATGGGCAATAATGCACAAAAAATTGTGCATTATGCACAATTTTTTGTGCATTACATCTAAATAAACAAAAATTTTCACTCAATGTCATTCAATAGCCGGGTTCTTGCACATGTTTTTGTGGAATGGGAATCTGCAACCGGAAAAGTGAAAGACAATGAATGAAGAGCAACAGGACACGGAAGGTTTCAAAATGTAGGATTGTGTAAATGGAACTTGCAAAAAACCCGG
The DNA here is from genome assembly GCA_964620335.1 of uncultured Desulfobacteraceae bacterium. Lineage (GTDB taxonomy): Bacteria > Desulfobacterota > DSM-4660 > Desulfatiglandales > Desulfatiglandaceae > JAFDHL01. The sequence continues at coordinate 2,714 of CAZUHR010000310.1, read as the reverse complement.
TATCATAATTATATTAACATTCCTGCAATGGGATTGAGGGAAATGGAAACAATTCATTTTATATGCGGATTTGGTCACCTTTAAGGGTCTTAATTGACCCGTGTAACCCGGGGTTTGTGTTTCAAGGAGGCGGTATAAATGGAAGAAAGAGATGTATACGTACAATTGGCCCATCACATTTCTTTGCTCGGGATGGGTTACCCGCCAACTGAAGATCTAGTGGAGATCCTCAGGGAAAATTTCAGTCCCACGGAAGTTGAAGTGGCTCTGGCAATCCCGACCAGAGTGATCCCGCTTCAGCCGGTTAATGTGGATGAAATCATTGGCAGGGTTAATCTAAACCGCACTGAGCTGGTAGGTGTACTGGATGCCCTGTCCATGAGGGGATTACTGTTTTCAAGCAAGACTGAAGATGGGGAAAAGGGGTATGCCCTTCAGCAGGTCGGCTTTTCGTTTCCACAGACGTTTTTCTGGAAGGGAGAAGATACGGCCCATGCGCGGAATATGGCTGCTCTTGTGGCCAAATACTTTAACCGAAAGGTGACAAAAGAGGCTTACAGTTCAGAGACAAACGCTTACAGATATATTCCGGTGTCGGGAACGATTGAGCCTGAATTCCAATCTATCTATCCCCACCATACCATGGAAAGCGTTATCGAAAAGGCAAAAGCGTTTGCCGTATGCCACTGTGCATGTCGCATGATAGCGGGACTACGAGGAAGACCCTGCAAACATCCAACAGAGGTATGTATTAAATTTGATGAGGTTGCGCGATATGTGATTGACAAGAAATTGGGTAGAAAAATATCAAGGGAAGAGGCGCGAGAAATTATCAAACAGAGTGAGGATGAAGGTTTAGTGCATTTTGTTGATAATGCAGTAGGTGATATAAAGCATAACTGCAATTGTTGCGGATGTGCATGTTGGAATGTGGGAGCTCTCAAAAGAAGAAAGATCCCGAGAGATGCTATCATGGCGACCTATTTTATCCGGGAGACGGATTTTGATAAATGTACGGGTTGTGGTGAATGTGCTGACATATGCCCTGTAGACGCCGTCAGAATGGAGGATGATATTCCTGTGGTTGATCTGGATTGGTGTATTGGTTGCGGTGTTTGTGTCAGCAGGTGCCCTGCAGAAGCAGCAAAAATAGGATTAAGGCCTGATAAAACGGGAGAGTTGCCGGCCACCAATTTTGCTGAATTGCACCAGATGATACTCCATGAAAAGGGCCTGAAATAAAATACGGATCAACCGACAAATGAGAACCGCGAAACTGTTCTGATATGAAGTTGTCAGATGGGAGGGTTGGAATCGAATAAAAAGGTGCGATGCAACTTTTTACAAGGTGATAATCTATGGATGGAAATATTTCAGAAGAAAGGGCCGCCTTTCTTGCCGAAGACTACAGCAGGGGCTTTATCAAATACTGTCAGTTTGAGGCTGTGGTGATCAAGAAAGGTTTTTTCCAGTCCAGGGTGAAGATTGAAGAACACCACCGGCAGCAGGATGGTTTTGTCCATGCAGGGGTGATGGCCACCATGGCAGATCATACGGCAGGCTACTCTGCGTTTACCATTGTGCCGGAGGATTATCAGATCCTGACCATTGAATTTAAGGTCAATTTTTTAAAGCCTGCCAATGGTGATTCCCTTATCTGTAATTCCAGGGTGATCAGAGAAGGGAATCAGATTATAATATCCGAATCAGAGGTCTTTGACAGCAGGAAAGGGGAACGGACACTGGTGGCCAAGGCCATTGTAACATTAATGGCCGTACAAAAAGACAGGCTTTTGTTATAAGGCTGATCTTATTTCTTCTGCTACCCTAAGTGCAGCGTCTGCGGGGTCTTTTGCATCCCGGATAGGTCGGCCTATCACCACATAATCCGCCCCGTTTTTGACGGCATCGGAAGGTGTAACAATCCTTTTCTGGTCATCGCTTTTGACCACTGACCAGGCGGGCCGTATGCCAGGTGTGACTGCAAGGAATTCAGGCCCGAGTTCCCTTTTTATTGCGGCTACCTCAAGCCCGGAACAGACAACGCCGTGGCACCCGGCGGCCTTTGCCATTCGTGCTTTTAAGAGAACCAGCGCGGAGAGGTCATGCGCAAATTTGTCATCATAGCCTAATTCTTTTAGTTTTTTCTGATCAAGGCTCGTGAGCACCGTGACCGCCAGTATCTTTGTGTCGCCAGGGTTGTCTTCCGCGACGCTTCTCAACAGCTCTTCACCTTCATCGCAGTGAATGGTCATGAACCGAGGACGGTATTTGCTGGCCGCCATAAAGGCCCTTTTAACGGTGGCCGGAATGTCATGCAGCTTCAGATCAAGGAATATACCGGCACCTCCAATATCCAGGATGGATTCGAGTATGCGCGGACCCTGGCTGATAAAAAGCTCCAGCCCTACCTTAAAGAGTCCCACCTGATCCTTTAAGCTGTCAACGTAGGACATGGCCTGATCGTAGGAGGGTAAATCAAGTGGAAAAACGATGTAGTCTTTAGGTTGTTTCATGGAATACCTCGTTAATAAAAACCTGACTTATAGCCGGCTTTTGTTTGATTTTAGGAATTCCTTTTATTGAGAGGTCTAATGTTCAAAAAATCGTGGACACAAAATAAAAAAGCATCTATATTTTGTCCACGGTTAACTTGGCCACCGTAGCTCAGATGGTAGAGCACCTCACTCGTAATGAGGATGTCTGCGGTTCGA
>CAZUHR010000309.1:0-4329 GCA_964620335.1 uncultured Desulfobacteraceae bacterium | reverse complement strand
GAGACTCAACCAAAACCAGGCTTTTCTTCAGAAAATTGGTTAACCAAGATAAGGTGTGCGCTGTCATAGGGCCTTCTCTGAGCGGGACATCCCTTGCAATTGTTGATGAGGCAAAGAGACTTAAAACACCCCTTGTCTCTTGCGCCGCCAGTTATAAAATTGTTTACGACGATAAGACAAAAAAACAGCGCACATGGGTCTTCAAGACCCCGCAGACCGACACCATGGGCGTAGAGGCTAATTACTCCCACCTCAAAAAACGCGGTATCAATAAAATTGCCCTTATTACTATTACTTCAGGGTTCGGCAAGAGTGGCCGACAAGAGCTGCTCCGGCTCGCCCCCAAATATGGGATGAATATTGTTGCCGATGAGATTTACGGCCTAAAAGACCAAGATCTGACGGCACAATTGACCAATATCAAGGCAACCGGCGCCAAGGCAATTTGCAATTGGGGGATTGGTCCGAGTTCGGTAGTGCTGATGCGGAACTGGCAAGATCTCGGTATGACAAACATCCCCCTTTATCGGGAGCATGCTTTCGGTAACCTAAAGAATATCGAGCTGGCAGCAGGCGCCGCTGAAGGCGTGCACTGCCCTCTCGGCCCATGCAATATCGCCACCCTGCTCCCGAAAGGAACCCAAAGAGATGTCTGTATGAAGTTTGTTACCGATTATGAGGCCAAATACAATGAGCCTATAGCTACCTTTAGCGGGCACGCATGGGATGCCCTCATGTTAGTGGTAAAGGCTATGAAGGCTGCCGGCTGCGACAAGAAGAATATTCGGAACGAGCTTGAAAACACCAAAAACTTTGTCGGCCAGCACGGCGTGTTTAATTTTTCTGCAGACGATCATGTTGGCTTGAACTGGAAGCAATCTTTTACCATGGTAAAAGTGCTGGGTGATTCTTGGGCCCCGGTGGACTAATAAGACCCCTGCCGGAAGGTCATCCGGTGAAGGTGGCTTAAAAGCCACCTTCCTTTTCAACTGGGATATAAATGGAAGAAATCACTTTAGCAAGCCAGCTTCTTCAATATCTCATTACCGGCCTCACGGTCGGCAGTATCTATGCCATGGTGGCCATCGGTTTCAGTATTATATACAATGTCACCGAAGTCATCAACTTCGCGCAGGGTGAGTTTGTCATGCTGGGGGGGCTGGTAATGGTCTCTTTTCACACAGCCGCCGGCCTCCCTCTCATCATAGCGTTCCCCGCCACCGTCGCCCTCGTGACCTTGGTGGGGATTCTACTCGATCGACTCGCAATCAGGCCTATCAGGCAGCCTTCGGTACTCACCCTCATCATCGCCACGATAGCCGCATCGATCCTGCTCAAGGGAGCCGCCATGCTTATCTGGGGAAAAGATCCTTTCGACCTTCCCGCGTTATCCGGTCGCAATCCCATCCAATTTTTCGGGGCCGTCATACAGCCCCAATACTTCTGGGTTATCGGCTTTCTAGTTTTAGTTGTCATATTGCTTACCCTCTTTTTTGACAGAACCATTATCGGAAAGGCCATGAGCGCCTGTGCGGACAACCCGGACGCGGCAAGTCTCGTTGGAATAAATGTCAAGCGAATGATTTTACTTTCTTTCGCACTTTCAGCCGCTATAGGTGCGATAGCGGGAATCATTGTAACCCCTATCACCTTCATGGAATATGACAGAGGCGCCGAGCTGGCAGTAAAGGCGTTCGGCGCTGCCATGCTGGGGGGACTTGGGAGTTTCCCGGGGGCTATCATAGGCGGGTTGATCCTGGGATCCATTGAATCATTCGGTGCGGGCCTCATATCTTCCGCATATAAAGATGCCTTCGCATTGATAGTCATACTGGGTGTGCTCTTTTTTAAGCCCAGCGGGCTCCTGGGTAGTATAGAAATCAGCAAGATGAAAAGGTTTTAGGCATGTTACGAATCGGAAAACTCCCTATAGCCGCTTTTTTCCTCATCATTCTGTTTTTCCCCTGGATCGCTCAACACATTTCCCCTATTTCCCACTACCCTGACGTCATGATATTCGCGGGGATCTATAGCCTGATCACCATCGGTCTTAGTCTGCTATTGGGTTACGCCGGCCAAATATCCCTTTGTCAAGCAGCCTTTTACGGCATCGGCGCCTATGTATCGGGCATCCTCACGGCACGATACGGATTGAATTCCTGGCTCTGCATGGCTATAGGCATGATAATTTCCGGACTCGTGGCCCTGCTCGTGGGACGACCCTCCCTCAAACTGAGAGGACATTACCTTGCCATGGCGACCATGGCATTCGGGATCATTGTTTCCGTTGTTCTCAATCAAGAGGTTGATTTGACAGGGGGTCCCGACGGTATGACCGGTATACCAATGCTAAGCCTTTTCGGGTTTGCATTTGACACCACCGATAAATACTATTACCTCGTATGGGCTTGCGTTTTCGCCGCTTTTATCTTTTCCGTAAATATCCTTCAGTCACGAACGGGACGAGCCCTGCGTGCTATCCACTCCAGTGAGGCGGCAGCCAGTGCCATGGGGGTGAATGTGCTCAGGTTCAAAATACTTATATTTGTCTACGGGGCCGTGCTTGCCTCCCTGGCTGGGAGTCTGTTCGCACATTACCTCAATTTTATAAACCCCGCTACCTTTGACGTTTTCTTTTCCATTAAACTTATCATAATGATCACCTTGGGAGGAATGCATGAAATCTGGGGCGCCATTATAGGCGCCGGTCTGATTAGCTTCCTAAGCTATGAGTGGCTTCATTATTTTGAAGAATTCGAGATTATCGTTTACGGTGCCATCCTCCTTTTGGTCACCATATTTTTGCCCAAAGGACTTGTCGGCATACCCGGAATTATAAAGGGATGGTTTAGGAGCTGAGTCTTAGATGAAAAAGTCATTCGATGAGAATATTCTTGAAGTGGAAAAAGTGGCCATGGCTTTCGGGGGACTCATGGCGCTTATTGACCAGAATTTCAAAGTAAAAAAGGGGATTATAAAAGCCATTATCGGACCTAACGGCGCGGGAAAAACAACGCTTTTTAATGTCATAACCGGCTTCTTTCCTCCCACCAAAGGGACAATCCGCTTTAAGGGAAAAAATATCGAACAGTTAAAAGCACATGAAATTTCGAGTCTGGGAATCTCCCGGACCTTCCAGACTGTTGAGCTTTTTGACAATATGACCGTCCTCGAAAACGTCATGGTTGGTTGTCACACCAGAATGAAATCATCTTTTTTGGCGACTGGCTTCAAATTTCCCAAGACAAGAAAAAAGGAAAAGACTATCCAGTCCAAAGCGATTGATATTCTGGAGTTTGTCGGACTCAGGGAAAAATGGAATGAACCTTCGGGAAGTCTGCCATTAGGGGATCAGAAAACATTGGAAATAGGCAGGGCTCTGGCCACCGAGCCTGCTCTTTTGTGCCTGGATGAACCGGCATCCGGCCTTAATGAAACAGAAACCCTCACGGCATCTTCACTTATCAGGTCCATTAGTAAACAAGGAATCACTGTGCTTCTTGTGGAGCATGATATGAAAGTTGTCATGAATATATCGGACGAAATTATGGTGCTTAACTACGGAGAAAAGATATCCGAGGGGACACCTGAAGAAATACAAAACGATCCCAAAGTCATCGAGGCCTATTTGGGAGGAGAGGACTAAAATGCTGAATATTGAAGGCCTTGAGGCCTCCTATGAAAACATTTTGGCGCTTAAAGGGATTTCCATTGATATCCCCGAGGGGGTGGTCTTTTCGATCATCGGCGCAAATGGGGCGGGCAAATCCACCCTGCTGAAGTCCATATCGGGACTCATCAAGATAAAAAAAGGAAGTATCCTATATAAAGACAAAGAAATTGCCAACCTCTCCGCAAACCTGATCGTGGGATTCGGGATAACCCAGGTTCCGGAAGGGAGACAAATTTTTACCCATCTTTCGGTTAAAGAAAATATTCATCTTGGGGCCTTCCTGTACTTTAAAAAGAAATTCCGGCAGGAGATCAACGAAAGGATTAGGTCCATCTATGGTATGTTTCCCATCCTGGAAAAACGTTCCAAACAGATCGCCGGAACCTTATCCGGAGGTGAACAGCAGATGCTCGCCATCGCACGCGCCCTTATGGGCAAGCCTGAATTGCTCCTTCTGGACGAACCCTCCATGGGTCTGGCCCCGCTCGTTGTGCGAGACATATTTGATGTTGTCAAAAAGCTGAACCAGACAGGAACCACTATTTTGCTTGTAGAGCAGAATGCCAAGGCCGCACTGAAAATTGCACATCACGCATGCGTGCTTGAAACAGGTGAAATAGTCCTGGAAGGGCCGGCCGAAGAACTTTTGGACAATC
>CAZUHR010000308.1:0-4375 GCA_964620335.1 uncultured Desulfobacteraceae bacterium | reverse complement strand
GGTAGGGGACTCTTCGAAAGGACGCATCTTTCGGTTCAAAACTCCTCTGCCCTTTGCCGCTGCCCGAGTCTCGGTCTGCACGAAAACGGAATCATAGAATCCATAGCCTTCTTCTTCAGCAGGCCGCAGCGAGGGTCGCTTAGCAACTTAGTAGTAGATGAGTCCTGGAGAAGAGTGCCATGCCGAGCCTCTAAAACTTTATTCCTTATATATGGACGGGCCATGGGGGTCTCTTTTCAAAAATTGCATTTAAACTTCTGACGAAAGAGTCGAACGCCCCCATTCTCGCAAATAGACGGCCTGGAGCCGATATTGAAGCCTAACGCCACGACAAAGAGTCCCTTCAGGGGCTGTCCAAGGTTGAAATTTCAGGCCTCATCAACGTTCCGTAAAAGGTCAGCCTATGCCGCTTTTGAAAACAGACCCCCATGGCCCTGCTTTTACTGTATAATGGAGTCTCAATTCCTAAGGCAAGGGTGTGTGGGGCTCTTCGAAAGGACGCATCCTTCGGTTCAAGCATCCCCGCTAGAAAGACGGCGGGCAAGCAGCATAATCCCATTCTGAGGGGCTTAGTTTCCCAACAAACCACCACGCAAAGCGGCATTTGAACCTAATAAATTCCTCTAGCAGCAGCTAACTAAACAAGATATGGCGCCCACTGCTTTGCAGTCTCCAGGATATATCCGGGTGGAACCTTCTCCAAAATCCTGTTATGGCCCGGCAACAGGATATCCACTTCCAACTCGGCTAATGTGTATAGAGACTGCTTATGCTGGGCACCACTAGCCCCGAAAAGGTCAAAGCGTCCGATTGCATAATCTGCATAGACCACATCACCAGGAATGAGAATCTTTCCCGACCGGTCATAAAGAGCAATGCTACCCTCAGAATGACCCGGCACATGGATTACTTCCCAGCTTGTACCCCCGATTTCCAGGGTTTCATCACCTTCAAGCCTGCGATGTACCTGAAATTTAAAAGTACCCGGCTTGATGCCATACTGTGCCTGGCACATGCTCTGGAACATATCCATCCCGTAGACGACCCTTTCATCTCCCCTTTCAAGAGGTTCTGCTTCCGCTGTGTGCACCCAGAGTTCGGCGTGCGTAATCTCTCTCAAGATCTCAGCCAGACAACCGATGTGATCTAGGTGCGTGTGGGTCATAATCACCCTTTTGATATCTGCAAGTTCAATACCCATGCCCAAGATAGATTCTATTTTGTACCTCCCTTTCCCCATAAGCCCCGCATCAATAATGCTAAGATCTCCAGAAGAAGGTTTTCCTATTAGGTAAACATGGGAGTCGGGGATAAACTCGTCCTGGCCGGGGATAAAATATATACCTTCTGTAATTTGTTTCATTATTCTCTCCTCGCAAAAACCTACGCCACCATAACCCATCAGGCATTGTCATTCAAGTGTTCTTCCTGCCTCTACTGATTTAGAACCCTGGGTCCGGCATTCAAAGTCATAAAGCTTGGTTTAGCCAGGAGCCTATCGGAGAACCGGTTCTATTGGAGACTGATGGAAAATCTCCAAATACAAGGCATCCGAAATCCCGAGGAATGAGGCGTACATAAAAGTACGCCGTAGTGACGAGGGATGAGGATAACGCAGTAGGTGGGGGTTTTCCGACAGCCTCCTAGACAATGTCTTTATACATTAACAGCGCATCCTGCCCTTCCGGATAAAAATTCTTCTCGAGCTTCAATGGCTTAAATCCATGTTTGTTAAAGAGCCCCCGGCCAGGTAAATTTTTTACTGCAGTATGGAGGATTACTTTCTCAACCTCCTGCTTGCTGGCCGTCCTTTCGACCTCTCTCATGAGAAGATCACCAATACCAAGTCCCCGATTTGCAGGTTCAACCGCAACTGCCAGCAGTTCAAGCATGCCGGAGAAATTACTCTTCTGAAAAGGCCGACCGAGCATTGCAAATCCCACAGGTCTTTCTTCCATTATGGCAATAAAGGAAGAAGCGATACCCGACTGAAGCCAGCCTGGCAGTATATTCTCATAGGGGCCATATTTCTGAAAGGCTTTTTTGCTCAGGGCACCGACATAACTCACATCTAATAGAGTAGCCGGTCTTATTGAAATGCGAGGGGTCTTTCGGGATATCTTTTCCTTATTATAGCGTTCAGTAAGGCGGGTAAATTCCGGCACTGCTCTCGGTGCAGAACCCGATCTTATCCTGGCATCTTGCAACCTCTTGATCCTTTTGTGATCTCCGTATTTGCCGAAACGACCTCTGTTTCCCATAATGCCGACTTCAAGTTATAATTTGTCATGCCTTTAGATTTTTCCAGTATCTGCTGTGGTTTTGAAATACCTGCCCCACCAGGCTGTCAATCATCATCTGATCCCCGGACGATACAATACTTTCAGTGTTGATTTCCGATAAACCGGCCATCTCTCTTAGAACCATTTTCACCGAATCCCTCAGCCCTATCAGATTATAGCCTCCTTCAAGTGTAATAACGACCTTTCCCCCGCAACATGCGTTGGCTATATTCAAAACCGATCGCATGAGACCCGCAAAACCCTCGGGTGTCACTTTCATACCACCCAATGGATCACCTTCATATATATCAAATCCCGCAGATACCAGAATCAGCTCAGGATCAAATTCGAGCGCAATCGGTTTCAATATTCTTTCAAAAATTCCCACATACTCCCCATCGCCATAGCCAACGGATAAAGGCACATTGACTGTAAAACCCTCGCCTTCACTCAACCCAACCTGTCCGAAAGCTCCGGTGCCGGGGTAATATGGATATTGATGGGTTGAAAAATACAGGATTGAAGGATCTTCTTCAAAAGAATGCTGGGTTCCATTACCGTGATGCAGGTCCCAGTCAGCCACAAGGACACGCTTAAGACCATGTGACTCCTGAGCATATCTTGCGCCAATGGCTACGTTGTTGAAAAGGCAGAAACCCATGGCCCGGTTGCGCTCGGCATGATGTCCAGGCGGCCTTACCAGTGCAAATGCATTATCCAGTTCACCCGAGATAACCATAGAAACGGCCTGGCATAATCCACCCGCCGCAAGAAGCGCGGCCTCGTAAGAACCTGCGGAGGTTGAAGTATCAGGATCTAAGGCCACGTAATCTCTTCCCTCCGTTGCAGCAATCCGTTCCACATATTCAGGAGAATGGATTAACAAAAGCTCGCTCCTTTCAGCCCGTCTGACCGGTACCTCCTGAAATTGACCAGCCATATCGGGTTCTTCAAGCATGGCATAAATCACCTCCAGCCGCCTGTGGTTTTCGGGGTGATATTCATCCGGTCTGTGATTCATATACCTTTTGTCCTTAACAATACCTGTTTTTCCCATTTTTATCTCCCGGGTCTAGTGATTAATATTAAGGCCATTTGAGTAAAAACACTCTTTTGGAGATGATCCATATTTATAAGTTTAGTATATCATGATTTCATACAATGAAAAATCAAAAGTAGCTCACCGAAAAATGGGACTTGATCACGATCTCTTTCGTGTATAAGGTGCTAATACTATGTTTTTCATAATTGCCGGAATACAACCCAGGAAAATAATCCTGGATGACTCTCCCAGGATGTGCCCATCCTGTGGTCTCTACCAGGCATATCTCAAGAGGGTTGACCAATATTTTTCCTTCTTCTTTCTGCCACTTCTAAGAATCAAAAAAGGAACCCCTTTTCTGGAATGTAAACGTTGCGGTAATTTGTCCCGGGAATCCGGGGAGGAGTGGTCCGAGCCTCGCCAGAGTTTTGCGCGAACATGCCCCGGTTGCGGTAAAGCTGTTGATCCAGCATATAGCTTCTGCCCATTTTGTGGTAAAAAGTTGTGATGAAATCAAAAAAAATACCCCCGGTACTGTGGAATAGGCCCTTTATATTTCTGAACCTTTCATTTTTCCTGGTATTCACAAATATCGCTTTCCTTTACCTCTATCCCCTGGCACTTGATGGCATGGTGGACGGGAACCACATAGTTGGATTGGTGATGGGCCTTTTTTCAGTCGCCTCGGTCCTATCCAGACCCTTTCTTGGCAAACTCGTCGCCCTCAAAGGAGAGTTCAGGATTATATTTCTCGGCATGGCTGTAAGTCTTATCGCATCTTTAGGCTATAATCTGATAAATTCTTTTGGCCCGGGCATGCTGCTGACAAGAATTGTTCACGGAATCGGTTTTTCTGCCTTCATCGCGGGCGGTTTCTCCCTGGCAGCCAGGTTATTTCATCCCGAAAAACGGGCAGAGGCATTCGGTATCTTGGGGGCATGCCTTATGGCGGCAATGGCCCTGGCACCAGCACTGGGAGAAGTCCTGGTCCGGAAGTGGGGTTTTCACGCCCTTTATATTGCAGCAGCCGGATCAATCATCCTGGCATGGT
>CAZUHR010000307.1:0-4381 GCA_964620335.1 uncultured Desulfobacteraceae bacterium | reverse complement strand
CGTTTATTGCAATGAATACCACTCACAAACCCAAAAAATTGCTCGAACAGGTCAGTGATGTGCTTCGAATGAAGCACTATGCGTACAGGATCGACTGAGCTGTTTGCTTAATGTGTTTTTTGCAATTGGTAAAACTAATGAAGCAAGTATACTTTCATGTTCCTATCGTTACTGCTAACCCGATTCCACAATAGTATCGATCTGGTACAAAATCATATGCTCCTAACAGTACAATTAACGCTCTGTCAGGAGCAAGGTAGGCACATTTTGAGGGGTTTATTCATGATGCAATTTGACCTATAGAGTATCTGAAACGATTGAAAAAGAGATCAATGCAAGTAATCGTAATTATGCAGGAAATTTGACAAAAATCAAGACCAGATTTATACCCAGTAAAAGACCAGTGCAAAACTGGCATTAGTGGAAGGATAGGAGAGAAAATGGATATGTCTTTCTATTCCGGTTGCCCTGTTTTAAAGGTACTGCGCTTACAGGCTTCCTCAATTTCATCCGGCGAGGCATTGCAACCGCTCATTTGAAGGACTACTTTTTCCCCTTTCAGTTTTTCCCTTATTTTGTAAGCAGCCATTATCGATGAAGCGCCTGCCCCTTCGGCAAGATTGTGTGTGTAGTGAAGAGCCATACCTATAGCCTGGTATATCTCATCCTCAGTAATCAGGACGAAGTCATCTAAACCGTCTTTATAGATTGAGTATGGTATTTCGTAAGCAATTCCTGTAGCAAAACCGCCGGCGAATGTAGTATTGGGAGCATTGCAGATTTTCTTCTTTTTCCACGAATTATATGCCGCCGGACTATCCTTGGCTTGTACTGCAATAATTTCTATATCTCGACGAAATGTACGCAGCGTTGTAATGGCAGCAGCAGCTTCGCTTCCTGCGCCGAGCGGAACAATCATTACATCAATATCCGGCAGATCTTCTATGATTTCCAGGAATTCAGTACCAACCCCATTGATTAACAGCGGTTCATTTGCAGGGTGTGCGTAATACAATGATCTTTCCTGGCAGAGTTGATCTACTCTCTGGGAAGCTTCTTCAAAGGTTGTTCCAGCTTCCACGAGTTCGGCGCCACATTCAATAATTGCACGGTTTTTGACCGGGTTGTTGTTTTTCGGAACAACAACTACCGCATTCAACCCAAACCATCTCGCAGCGGTCGCAATCGACAGTCCGTGGTTCCCGGTAGAGAAGGTAATTACTCCTTTTATGCCTCTTTGTTTGAGATGATAAATTAAGTTCACACCACCGCGTATTTTAAACGTACCTGTGGGATTATGATTTTCATGCTTAATGTAAATGTCTGCGCCAATGAGTTTGGATAGACCTTCATAGTTAATCAATTGGCTCGGTTTAACATAATTTCGCACAATTGAACGCGACCGTATAACCTCGGATATTGAGATGGGGTACTCTTTTAGTTCCTCCATTTACGACCTCATATTTTAAAGAAAAGGTTATCTAATAGCCGGATAACCTGACTGGCGTTTTAGTGCCTAAAACGCCCGGCCTGCCATAAATCATAATTTTTCTGTAAATTCATCCACAATTCAGGTGTAGTATCAAGGGCGGCCTTGTTCTGCACATTACTTCCGCTCAAATCTCTCCAATTTCAATGTGACAATGTTATTATCGGGGCATTGCAACTCGATCGTATCGCCTTCCCACCAGGGGAGAGTGCCACCGAATTGGAACGTGGAAAGGCTGGGGAAAATATCATGATAGAAAAACCCGCACAGCCCGCCGGGATTATGACAGCTAATCTCAAACGTATCCCCTGCCTGATGGCCTGCACTGCATTCGCCGTTCACACCTGTAACTGTGGCCACAACTTTTTTCCCTATCCCTGGATCTTTTGCCATTCCTATACCCTCCATTCTTTTAAAAAATTTTATAATATGTATTGAGACCTTTGAAAATTCGTTCTTTGAGTCATTGCGAGGAGCTAAGCGACGCGGCAATCTGACTTGTATAAGCAAGTCATCCTAAGCCTGCCGAAGGATCTCGATGCATAAATTAGGAGATTCCTCGATTCACTCGGGACGATGCTTCGCATCGGATTGCTTCGCTGCGCTCGCAATGACAATTTCGGTATTTTGCAAAGGTCTTATATCATACCCTGCCGAATGCCTCGTGATATTTGATAATTCCGTGCTTCCCATCCAAAACACCATTTTTTAACTCCAGAACCATAAATACTTCATCAGAAACTTCATAATTATGTTTTAATTGACAAGAGTCCTGTTATTCGGACAATATACCGCCGTATGAAGTCTTGACGATCGAAATAATATTAAGAGGTTAAATGGGTTCCGTGAACAGAATAACACCTTACCAGCAAGGTATCAAATACCTTTATGCGCTACAGAAATACGGGATCAAGTTCGGTCTTTCAAAGACTTCAAACCTCATGAGGGCATTTGGAAACCCCCACAAGGGGCAGAAATATATACACATAGCCGGCACAAACGGAAAGGGTTCGGTGGCGGCTTTCATAGCTTCCATTCTTAAAGAAGCTGGCTTAAAAGTGGGTTTCTACTCTTCTCCTCATCTGGTGAGATTTACAGAGCGTTTCAGGATCAACGACAGGGAGATCTCACATGATACCGCGGCTGCTTTGATCAAGGAATTGAGAGATGCCTTTTCAGCAGACGAACCACCCACTTTCTTTGAGGCGACCACAGCCATGGCCCTGGTCTACTTTGCCCGTGAGGACACGGATATAGCCATAATGGAAGTGGGTATGGGGGGACGCCTGGATGCTACTAACGTAATAACACCCATGGTCTCGGTGATTACGAACATATCCAGGGAACATGAGTTTTTCCTCGGGACCAGGTTGCTGGATATCGCAGGTGAGAAAGCCGGTATTATAAAGGAGGGTGTCGATGTCTTGACCGGCGTAACGCAATCTTCCGTCATCAGCCTGTTTCAATCCTTATGCGACAAGAAAAATGCCCCACTGAGGAGGGTAGGAAAGGATATCCGGTACAGGACCAGGGGACCGGGTTTCAACTACTATGGATTGAAGCGGCGCCTGAACGGGCTTGAGACAGGCCTCAAGGGAAGATTCCAGGTCCGCAATGCTGCGCTGGCCGTTGCCGTTATTGAAACCCTTGAAGAAAAAGGGTCAAAAATCTCGTCCGAGCACATCCGGAGGGGATTGAAAAATCCTAACTGGCCCGGCAGGATGCAAATCGTGGCAAAAAGGCCGACTATTCTGCTGGACGGGGCCCATAATCCCACAGCGATCAGGGCACTGGCGGATTCCATAAAGACGGAACTGGAATACAGCCGCCTGATCCTGGTAATAGGGATTATGGCAGATAAAAAGATTGGGCAGATGCTTCGGGGAATTGTGCCGATTTGCGATTACGCCATATTTACCCGGCCGGTATATTCCAGGGCCGCAAGTCCTGAAATCCTTATGGCCAAGGCGACCCCCTTGGGTAAACCAGGGGAAATAGTTCCCTTTCTGACCGAAGCCCTGGATAGGGCCCGAAAAATGGCAAATCCTGAAGATTTGATAGTGGTCTGTGGATCGCTCTTCACTGTGGGAGAGGCATTGTCCTATTTTGATCCGCAAACTTACGTACCGGATGAAATCGAGTGACAATTACTACGGAGTGACTACTCACGTAGTCAGGCTGCCTGTCGAGAGCCTCAAGGTCGAACGAAAGGTGTTTAGACTGAAGACTGAAATGAGACAAGCCATCCATATTCGAAATTCACTGGCATTCATTTCAATTATTCTTGCCGGCCTCTTGTTGTGCCTTTTCAACCCCCAAGGTTCCTTTGGGAATGAACAATATTCAAAGGAGCGTTTCCTCGGTGAGGATGATACCCCATGGCAGATCACTGCCAAGCGCCTATCTTACAAGGAAAAAGAAGGACTTTACGTTGCCGAAGGGAATGTTGTCATATCAAAAGGCGAGCAGCTTCTATATGCACAAAAGGTCACTTACAATACCAACACCGGCATCGCCACCGTATCCGAGGATGTTCGGTTTGAATCGGGAAAAGACATTCTCACCGGATCAAGCGGGATATTTAATCTAAAGAATCAAACAGGAACAATCAACAACGGCAGCCTTTTCCTTAGCGAGAACAACTACCATGTCAGCGGAGAGGTAATGGAGAAGTTATCCGAGGATACATACCTGGTTAAGGGGTGCCGCTTGACAACCTGTGACGGTGTCAAGCCGGCCTGGTCCATTACCGGCTCGGAGGTAAAGGTGACTATTGAAGGTTACGGAACTGTAAAGCATGCTGCTTTCTGGGTCCGCGGATTTCCCATATTTTATGTTCCCTATATAATCTTTCCGGCCAAGACCAAGAGGCAGACCGGACTGCTCCCACCC
>CAZUHR010000306.1:0-4383 GCA_964620335.1 uncultured Desulfobacteraceae bacterium | reverse complement strand
ATTTGATTGTTACATCAATATTGATGTTGACTTGCCATAGAATTTAGCGTAGAATTCTATGAAACCAGCTCAGGCAGATGTCCAGTCCATGAGTTTCTTGATGAGCTTAAGGATTCCAACCCTTATGATTTTGCGGAGGTACTTGCAGGACTGGCAAAGCTCAGGAAAAGGGCATATCACAGGCCTCCTTTATTGAAGCCTATTGGAGATGATTTGTTTGAGCTGAGGCATGTGGGGAAGCCGAATACCAGGGTGTTATATTTCTTTATGAAAGGAAGGCGAATCACACTTGTCCACGGTTTGAGGAAAAAAACAAGAGCAATCCCTGTGCGAGACCGGCAGCTTGCAATGCAAAGAAAAGTAGATTGGATGAAGAGGAATTCAACATGAAAAGGAAAACAAACTTTGATCTTTATCTTGAAGATCAAATAAAAGATCCCAATTTTACAGTACGCTTTAAAAAGGCCGGTCAGGCCTGGGAAGTGGCCATGCAGCTTGCTGCACTTCGTAAGGAATCGGGGTTGTCTCAAAAAGAACTCGCAAATGGTTTGGGGACTTCTCAACAACAAATCAGCCGCCTTGAGTCACCGAATTACGAAGGCCATTCTCTCAGCATGATACGCCGTGTTGCCGAGGCATTGGGGGCGACAGTGAAGGTCCGGATTGAAAAGAAGAGGCCTCAGAGAAAGCACGCAGTTGCAGAAAAAAATGCAGAATACCTGAAAAAAGGGTGATTTCATGTCCGAACTTACAAAAGCGGAATTTGCAAACTTGAGGTCACAAATTGTGACCTCAAGCTCACCAAAATGGGGAGGGCCACGTTATACACCTATGGCATTCAGGTATTGCAAGAGTCAAAAGCAGACCTGACCCCTCAGACTGGGTCGGCTAATCTTCTATAAAAAGCGGGAAAAATCACGATCATTTCAGCGTGGAGGCACAGACAGTGGACAACAAGCCCTGGCACGGCGCCCATTGGCCTGAAGGCGTTCCCTATGAGATTGACGGATACGAAAGGCCCCTGTTCTCGATCCTGGATGAAGCGGCCCGACGTTATCCCCGGCATGTCTATACCGTGTTTAACGGGGCACGAAAAACCTTTTCCCAAGTCCGGGAGCTTTCAGATCGAATCGCCTCCTTTCTGGCCTCCAGAGGGGTTCGGAAGGGCGACCGGGTGGCCATTATCCTGCCCAACCTTCCTATCTATCCTGCTATCTACTTCGGCATTCTCAAGGCCGGGGGTGTGTGCGTCACCTGCAACCCTATATTTACCGCCTATGAATTGAAGACCCAGATCGCTGATTCAGGGGTCAAGGCGGTCTTCTGTATGGACCATCCCGCCTTTTACCGAACAACTGTAGAGGCCGTTCAGGGAACCGATGTAGAGACACTTGTGATCTGCAATGTCAGATCATGCCTTCCCAAGGTCAAAGGAATCATCGGACGACTTCTGGGGAAAATACCGAGAGCCGAGCATCATGAACCCGGGCATCTTTATTTTGACGATGTGATCGCATCTTCGCAGCCCCAGAGTCCGGAGATCGAGATCGACCCAACAGAGGACCTCTCCCTGATCCTCTACACCGGCGGCACGACCGGAACCCCGAAAGGGGCGGCCCTTACCCATGCCAACATGATGTTCGATCTCATGGCCCTGCTGGAATGGCTGAGGGTCCCCCACGAGCCGGGAGGGCGGCCGGAGAAGCTCAGGTATGGGGGATATCACTGCTTCCTGGGGCTCCTCCCCTGGTATCACAGTTTCGGTCAGACCGTGATCATGCTCATGGCCTGCCTCACCGGCAGCCGGCTGATCTGCATTCCGGACCCCAGGTCGGGGAGGCCCCCGTTCAGTGACGTACTTAAGGCCATCCAGAGATATAGGGCCACGGTATTGCCGGCGGTCCCCACCATCCTAGTGGCCCTGATCAACCATCCCCACCTCGACCGGTACGACCTCACATCGCTCATGGGGTGCTTCTGCGGAGGGGCCCCGCTTTCAACAAGCGTGACCCATGAGTTTGAGGAAAAGACCGGTGCCATCATTTTTGAGGGGTGGGGGCTCAGCGAGACAGCGCCGGTGGCCAGCGCCAATCCGACGAGCCGGGAGCATCGAAAGATCGGTTCGGTCGGGTTCCCCATGCCCTCGACGGATATCAAGATCGTTGATATGGAGACCGGACAGGTGGAGCTTCCCTGGGGTGAAGATGGGGAAATGGCCATCTCCGGCCCCCAGGTCATGAAAGGATACTGGCATCGACCCGATGAAAACGAGGCTGTTTTCCGCGTGATCGAGGGAAAACGTTTTTTCCTAAGCGGCGACATCGGCCATATGGACGAAGAAGGCTATTTCCATATCACCGAAAGAAAAAAGGACATGATCATCGTTGGGGGATTCAATGTCTATCCAAAAGAGGTGGAGGATATCCTCTGCAGGCATCCCAAGGTAGCCCTCGCCGCGGTGATCGGCCTGCCCGACCCGAGAAGCGGTGAGATGGTCAAGGCCTTTATCCAGCCAAAGCTCGGGGAGTCCATCAACGAAGAGGAAATCCTCGCGTTTTGCCGGCAGCATATGGCCGACTATAAGCGGCCCAGAAGTGTGGCGTTCAGTGATGAGATTCCCACCTCCATGGTGGGCAAGGTCCTGCGTCGGCAGCTCAGGGAAGAGGCACTGAAAGGGGATTCGTCAGTCTAATTTCCATCGCTTATGGCCCCATATCCAGAATTGGGGTTTCTCGCGAATGTAATCTTCAATCGCTGTCATGCAGGCCTGGGTGAGGTCTCGGACATCCTGCTTTTGATTTCCCGTGGCATTAAAACGGATTTCAGGACCAAAGACCAATCGGCATCGCCCGTCTTTCAGGGGATAACACCTCACGAGTATGAGGGGAGCGTCGGTCATCAGATGGAGTTCCGCCAGGAGCGGTGTGGTGGGGGCCTTGCGTCCGAAAAAATCGACCAGTATCCCTCCCTCATGGACCGGGACCTTTTGATCCAAAAGGGTCGCAATGACGCCGCCTTGTTTTAAGACCGCTTCCATCTGCCTGGATGCGCCGTTAGTGTAGATCACGCGATTACCTGTTTCGCAGCGGTAATCATTGATGGCTTTATCCAGATAGTGGTTTTTCAACCGTTTGGCCACAAAATGGGCATGAATCTGAAGATAGCCGACCGCGTTAGCCATGATCTCCCAGTTGCCATAATGGGCCGGGAGGATAATCAGACCCACATTCCTGGACAGGGCGGATCGTATGATGTGTAACCCCTCAACCTCCACGGCGTCACGAAATACCGCCTCATTCATCCGCCTGACGCCCCAAAAAAGTTCCAGAACAGATGCGCCGATGTTCTTGAAAGCCTCCTTGGCGATCCACTCTTTTTCCTTCCGGGTCTTCGCCCCCCCGAAGGCGTATTCGATATTGCTCAAGGCGATCCGCCGCCGGGTGTTCCAGATCCGGTAGCCGAGCCCCCCGAAACACTTTCCCAGCCTTACCATCGCCTTTCGCGGAAGCAGTGACACGAGGAAGGATACCGTCAAGAACACACAAAATTCCAACCGGTGGCTGATGTGTCCTTTTTTTTTCGACGATCCCATTGGCTGAGTAATACTTTTTCTGATTAGGTGTTGAATACAGTCGGTGGCCAATGAACTGCAGGCATACAAATTGTATCACGGTTTTTTTGTGTAGCAAAGAAAAAGTAGGTGGTCATAGATAAGGCCGCTCATATGATCAGATATAGAATCAGAAAATATTCCACCGGGGCAGACCTCTGAAATCAACCCAGCAGCTTATTGTTCCAGAATAAAAAAATGTCCTATAGAAAAGACAACAACCATGTCACAAATTGTGATATCCTTTGAAAAAATATTTGAGTCATTGTTCTGATCTCCTTTACAACAAGCGTATAGGCTATGGAAAGCGCCCTGGATATTTAAAACAGGCCTGTTTGTTTTAGTATCAGGTGCTTTGTATGGAGACCAATGCAATGCATTGGATGGCCGCGTTTCGTTTGAATTAGAAGTAACATGAGCGCGTGAAGCATAATTCATCACATTAAAAAATACGATTAAGTGTGTGTAATAAAGTATTTTATCTAAAAGTCAAGGCTAGGTCGAATAACTTGCGGGAGGCAGGAAGGTAAAAAACAAATATGTTTGTTATTTTTAGTTCATGACTCCTGCAATGTCGATTCCATGATATGGGATCGAGCCCTGCAGGGCAGGGGTGTTAGGCGTTCATATCAAAATCCCGATAATCATGTCGATCCTGTCCAGGCATTTGCTTTAAATAACAGTTTTCCACGGGCCTTTTACCATACCCAAAACTGGGCTTGCTTTTTGTTAAATTTCCTGCATAATGACGCCCAGTTATATAAATCTTCCAA
>CAZUHR010000305.1:0-4394 GCA_964620335.1 uncultured Desulfobacteraceae bacterium | reverse complement strand
TCAGGTACGGGAACGAATACATGGAATATATGCAGAGGAAATTTAAGGTAGGTTATAAATAAAAAAATAGCAGATTCCCAGGCCTTTCCATCCGGTGTGCCGCTTTTGATTTTAACTACGATGTGTGATCCCGCCTTACAAATTCTCGCGCGTCAAGTGCTGCAAAATCATCAGGATATTTATTGTAGTAATGGGAGTTTTGCCAGCCCCTCTTATAGGCCTCGTTGTCCTTGTAGACGGAGTAAAAATTACCCAAATTCTTCAGGCTGAAGAAAGATCTTATCAGCCGATAATGGTATATGGGGAAAGAGTAAATACGGTCCTTTATATAGTTGTTGCCCGTGTATATGATATCTGCGTTGATGCCTAGAGGCTGGTGAACCATATAAGAGAAACGGTATTTGTCCCAGTCCTGAGGGAAGTTTTGATAAACCAGACGACCCTCCTGTTGCATTTGCTCCATAAGTGCGGTACCAGGAAGGGGCGTAAGTATGGTGATCTGAACAATGTCAATGCCGGAGCGGACCAGAAAGTTAGACAGTTCTTTATAGTATGCAGGGGCCTCATAATCATTACCGATGATAAATGCCCCCAACACGGCGATGCCGTATTTGTGAAACGTTTTTACTACGTTTTTATAGTTTTTTACCCCGATCTTCAGGTTGATCCTTTTCTGCATGCCCTTAAGCATTGCCTCGCTGACAGTCTCAAATCCGATAAACACAAACATGCAGCCGGCCCCGGCTGCCAGCTCAATTACTCGTTCATCATCGGCCACGTTGATAGAGGCCTGCATCCACCACTTCCTGCGCCTCCCCCGCCGGATCATGCCTTGAAATAATTCCTTAGCCCTGTTTTTGCTGTCAGGGCTGTAGCCGACCAGGTTATCATCCAGAAAGAATATATATTCTCCCTGTATTTGATCTAACTCATTCAGCACATCCTCGGCAGTGCGCTGGCGATAAGCTTTTCCCAGGTATCTGGAGACCGAGCAGAAATTGCAATTAAACGGGCACCCGCGGGTGGTTTGGATAGAGTGCCAGAAATACTTCGGATGAAGCAAATCGTGCCGGGGAGTTATTCCAAATCGATCCAGGTCAATTCGCGGTCCCGTATACTTGGGGGACAGGTCATTATTTTCAAAATCGTTTATCACCGTTTCCCAGATGCCTTCCGCTTCGCCCACTACCACTGAGTCGGCATATTGCAGGGCCTCATCCGGAAGCATGGAGGCGTGAATTCCCCCAATAATCACTTTTGTATTCTGCTCCCGGTACATCAAAGCAATTTCATAGGCTCTGTTGATATTGCTTGTAAAGGCTGTAATGCCAACCAGATCCGCTTCTTCAAACTCAAACCTGTCAAAATTCTCATCCGCTATTTTGACCTCCCAGTTAGATGGAGTTACCGCAGCTACGTAGGCGAGGCTCAGTGGAGGAAAGGTGGAGAATTTGCTCAAAAGCGTACCGCTTCTTTGACCTACGGGGTTTATCAATAAGAGCTTTTTCATGTATGCGAGTTCACGTTTTGCTAAAAAAAATCATCAAATTATACTTTGTCTTCGGTTGGATTTTCCTAAGGAAGTTTATGGGCAACGGATTTTGTGTGTCAAGTGAAAAAGATACGTCACCAGCTTTCAGGATGCTATGAGCCGGTATGTCAGTAGTTTATCTTTACAACTATCACTCAGGTTATAGTGTTTTGTACACAAAAATCCGGAAACAGGCCATACCAGGTTGAGCATTGCATAGGAGTCAAGGAGTAAAGGTATTATCATTTGGACAGATTGCCCCTGTGATCTATTAATAATTATTGACTTTAAATGATGATTATTTATATAATATAACTATATTCTTTGCGATTAATAATAGAATAATTATAAAAACAAGACAAAATAGGTGAACTGTTTTGTGTGGGAGGAAATATTTTCATGGTCTTTTCACCTGATTCCCCAAAGCAAATAGATGAAGCCCCATATAACAGCCGGCTTATAAAGAATTATTTAGAATATGTTAAGAAGTTTCACCCTGAGGTGGATATTGATCCTATTCTTAGCTATGCAGGGGTCACTACATATCAAGTGGAGGACCAGGGACACTGGTTTACACAGGAACAGGTAGACCGGTTTCATGAGATGTTGATCCAGAAGACAAGAGATCCGGATATCTCCCGAGAGGTAGGGCGCTTTGCCGGTTCCTCCCAGGCATCTAGTGCTGTGCGACAATATGCCCTGGGGTTTATTACTCCTGCATCTGCCTATTGGATGGCGCAAAAAATTTCCTCAAACCTAAGCCGTGGCTTTAGCTTAAAGACAAAACAAATTACCCACAACAAGATAGAGGTTGCTGTCACGCCCAAACCGGGTGTGAAGGAAAAACTTTATCAATGTGAGAACCGGATGGGTTTGCTTGAGTCAGTGGCAAAGTTGTTCACCAACAAGTTTGCTGAGATTGAGCACCCAAGTTGCCTTCACAGGGGAGACGAAGTAGGCCGTTATATAATCAGCTGGGAGAAGACGCCTTTTCTCATCTGGAAAAGGCTGTTTAATTATTTTTTCCTGGCTGGCATTGGAATATTTTCAGGTCTATTCTTCGTCTTACCCATCGTGCCCTGGTGTATTTCTTTCATGCTGTATGGCTTCCTGTCTATGATGTTTTTCTTCTATTCAGGGCATCTTGAAAAAAAACACCTCACCAAAACTATAGAAACCCAGGGCGATGCAGCCAAGGATCTTTTGAATGAGATGAATATCCGCTACAATAATGCACTGCTCGTCCAGGAAATCGGTCAAGCTACCTCTACGATTTTAGATATTGATAAAGTTGTCAGTGTGGTCGTGAGCATAATGGAGAAGCGTCTGGATTTTGATCGCGGTATGATCATGCTTCGAAATGATGAAAAAACCCGCCTTGTTTACAATATCGGCTACGGATACAGCCAGGAAGTGGAAGGTCTTTTGAGAAATACGGATTTTCATCTGGACAATCCCAATTCCAGGGGAGTGGTGGTAAGGGCCTATAAAGAACAAAAGCCCTTTCTGGTCAACGATATTGCCCATATAGAAAAAGATGTTTCTGCGAAGAGCCTGGAGTTTGTAAAACAGATCGGTGGTGAGTCATTTGTCAGCGTGCCCATTGTTTATGAAAAGGAGTCGCTGGGGGTAATTTTGGTGGATAATCTCAAGTCCAAGCGGCAACTTAGACAGAGCGATGTGAATCTTTTAATGGGCGTTGCTTCCCAAACGGCCGTCAATATTGTCGAGGCCATTTCTTTTCAGAAACTCCAGGAAAGCGAGAAAAAATATCGGGACCTTGTTGAGAACGCGAATAGCATCATCTTGCGAATGGATACCAAAGGAAACATCATTTTTTTTAATGAATTTGCACAGAGATTCTTTGGCTACTCTGAGAACGAAGTCCTGGGTAAGAATATACAGGGGACGATTCTTCCCGGTGCTGAATCAACAAAGCGAAATTTTGGAGAACTTATGACGTCTCTCCGAAAAGACCCGGAACGACCAGTTGCCAGCGAAGATGAATATGTCCTCAGAAATGGCGAAAAAGCTTGGATAGCATGGACTTACAAACCTATTTTTGATGACGAAGGACATGTTGTTGAGATCCTCTGCATCGGTAATGACATCACTGGACTCAGACGTGCAGAACACGAAAAAGAGGATTTGGAAGCACAACTCCGGGGAGCACAGAAAATGGAAGCCATCGGTACCTTGGCAGGAGGAATTGCGCACGATTTTAATAATATCCTCCAGGCCATATTCAGCTATATTCAAATCCTGTTGATGAAAAAGGACGAGAGCGATCCTGACTATGATAAATTTAAAGCGATCGAAAAATCGGTCCAGAGGGCCAGCGAACTTACCAGGCGGCTCCTAATTTTTAGCCGGAAAGTGAAGAGTAAACTCAAGCCGGTAGATCTTAACCAGGAGGTAGTGCAAGTTTCCAAAATGCTTGAGATGACCATACCAAAAATGATCACTATCGAATTGAAACTAGCGGGAAATCTCAAGACAATCAATGCAGATCCTGTGCAGATAGAACAGATTATGATGAATCTGGGTGTCAATGCCAGGGATGCCATGCCGAATGGCGGCAATCTGAACTTTGAGACGGAAAACGTTATCCTGGATGAAGAATTCTGTAAGAACCACTTGGGATCCAGGCCAGGGGAATATGTCTTACTGGGAGTATCGGATACAGGGCATGGGATAGACCAGGAGTTACAGACACACATATTTGAACCATTTTTTACCACAAAGGAAACAGGCAAGGGAACCGGCCTTGGCTTGGCCATGGTTTATGGAATTGTGAAAAGTCATGGTGGCTATATAACTTGTGACAGTGAACCTGGGAGGGGTACCACCTTCAGGATTTATT